>JAYSWK010000070.1:0-2308 GCA_043718085.1 Rhodobacterales bacterium | reverse complement strand
GTTCTGCCCGAAAGCCTGACCCCGGATCTGCGCCGCCCCTTCAGCCTGTCCCGCGCCAATCCCTTGTCCTCCTTCTCCGCCATTCGCCGTCTGCCGGGGCTCAAACTGCTGTTGGCCGTCTCGTTCCTGTATGCGCTGACCTTCAACGTCTGGCCCGCGATCTGGTCCTATTATGGCAAAGAGGTGTTCGGCTGGAACGCGCGCTGGATCGGCATTTCGCTGGCCACGTTCGGCATCTGCATGGCCGTGGCCCAGGCCACCCTCGTCGCCCCCCTGATCAAACGCCTGGGCGAACGGCGCACGGCCATCTACGGCATGGGCTTCGAGGTTGCGACCTATACCTTCTACGGCTTTGTCACCTCGGGTTTCTGGGCGCTTGTCGCGACCCCCGTCACAGCCCTTGGCGGCGTCACCGGCCCCGCGCTGCAGGGCCTCATGTCCCGCGCGACCCCGCCCGATCAACAGGGCGAGTTGCAGGGCATCGCAACCTCGCTCAACGCCTTGGCAATGATCCTGGCCCCTCTTGTGATGACCTGGGTCTTTGGCATCTTCACCGCCCCCGATGCCGCGATCTATCTGCCCGGCGCGCCCTTCCTTCTGTCCGCCGGGGCCATGGTCGCTGCTGTCGCACTCTTTGTCGCAGGTTCGCGCGCCAAAGCCGCCCCCTGACGCCTAGCCTGCCCCAAACGCAGGAGAGCACCTTATGAAACTCAAGGATCTGGAAATCTTCGTCGTGGCCCCGCCCGCCCCGGGCTGGGGGGGGCGCTACTGGATTTTCCCAAAGATCACCACCGACAACGGCATCGTGGGTTACGGCGAATGCTATGCCTCGACCGTCGGCCCCAAGGCCATGATCGCCGTGATCGAAGACGTGTTCGAACGCCACATCCTGAACGCGAACCCCGAAGACATCGAACTGATGTATCGCCGGGTCTATTCCTCGGGCTTCACCCAGCGCCCCGACCCCACCGTCATGGGCGCTTTCGCCGGGCTGGAAATTGCCATCTGGGACATCCTGGGAAAGGCGCGCAACCGCCCGGTCTGGGCGCTTCTGGGCGGCAAGATGAATGAACGCATCCGCTCTTACACCTATCTTTACCCCCAACCCCACCTGGATGCGGCCGAGTTCTGGGTCAACCCCGACTGGCAGGCCGAAGAGGCCGCCCGCATGGTCGACCTGGGCTTTACGGCCGTCAAATTCGACCCCGCCGGCCCCTATACGATCCGCGGCGGCCACGAACCCGCCATGTCCGACATCACCCGCTCGGTCGCCTTCTGCAAGGCGATCCGCCAAGCGGTGGGCGACAAGGCCGACCTGTTGTTCGGCACCCATGGCCAGTTCACCACCCCAGGCGCCATCCGCCTGGGGCGCGAATTGGAACCCTACAACCCGCTGTGGTACGAAGAACCGATCCCGCCGGACAACCTTCTGGAATTCGCGGAAGTGGCAGCCCACGTCCGCATTCCCCTGGCCACGGGCGAGCGTCTGACAACCAAGACCGAATTCGGCGCCCTGCTGCGCGCGGGTGGCGTCAAGATCCTGCAACCCGCTTTGGGCCGCGTCGGCGGCATCTGGGAAGCCAAGAAAATCGCCGCCATAGCCGAGATATTCAACGCCGAAATGGCTCCGCATCTTTATGCGGGCCCCGTCGAATGGGCGGCCAATGTCCATTTCGCCACCTCGATCCCCAATCTTCTGATTGCGGAAACCATCCAGACCGGCGGCGATTTCCACATGAAGCTGATCAAGAACACCCTGACATGGGAAGACGGCTACATCATCCCCCCCGAGGCCCCCGGCCTGGGCATCGACTTTGATGAAGACGTCGCCCGCGCCCATCCCTTCACGGGTTCGGGCCTGCATTTGCAAATGCAGGAGGCCCCCTGCGATTACCGCCACGGCAACCGGTTTGCGGGCGGCGCCCCGGCTCCAACGAAATAGGGCGAGGTTTCCCCCGCCCCATTTGACCTTTTGAAAATACTCTGCGGGGGGTAAGCCTCATTGCCTGAGGGCAATGAGGCCAGGGGGGTGCAAAACCCCCCGCCTCGCCGGATCAAGCGGCGCTTTCGACGCCTTTGACGAACCAATCCATCGTCGCCAGTTCGCCATCGGTCATCACAACACCGTCGGCCACCTTCAGATTGCCGTCCTGATCATAGATCGGGCCCTTGAAGATGTGGAACGAGCCGTCCTTGGTGCCGGCCTGAACCGCGTCGGCCTCGGCAGCAGCTTCCGGCGTCACGGCGGCGCTGTAGGGCGAGATCACGACCGTGCCATCCGCCATGCTTTCCCAGGTATCGGCCGAGG
>JAYSWK010000069.1:0-2317 GCA_043718085.1 Rhodobacterales bacterium | reverse complement strand
CTGTTCGTCATGTCCGGCTCGGGCAACCGCGGCATGGGTGGCAACGCCTACTGGATCTTCGTCCATGCCCATGAACCCGCCTATGTGATGGGCGAGATTGCCGGCAAGATGACCAAATCGAATGTCGTCGGCACGGTTTCGACCTTTCCGGCGGAAGATACCAACGACCAGATCAACGCCTTCTTCGCCGGTGCCAAAGCGGTGAACCCGCAGGTGAAGCAAAAGATCACCTATATCCAGTCCTGGTATGACCCGGCCAAGTCCAATGAGGCGACCTCGGCCCAAATCGCGGCCGGGGCCGACATGATCTACCAGATGTCGGGCGCTTTCGAGGTCTGCGAGGAAAAGGCTATCGGTTGTTTCGGCAACTACGTCGACATGGCACCCACCGCGCCGAATTCCATCGTCGCTTCAGCCATCGTGAAGTGGGATCCGCATATCAGTTGGATCGTCGATGAATGGTGGAACGCGAAAACCACCGGGGCCGCCTTCAACGCGCCGATGGAGCCGAAATGGTTCACTTGGGCCGAAGGCTCCGGCGATGTGGCCGTCAACCCAGCCTGGGCCGCGAAGATGCCGGAGGACGTGACCAAGATGGTCGAGGAGTCGACCGCCGCCATCAAGTCAGGCGCAACCAAGGTCGAGTTGAACCTGAATGAAGTGACTTCGGACTGATGCTTGCGGGCTTCGGGTGGAATCGCCCGGAGCCCGCAATTTTCCGGGAATCCGCTGACCATGACCGAAGCCCCCGCCCGTCTTGAAATCCGCAACCTGACCAAGCGGTTCGGGGCTTTCACCGCCAATGACGCCATATCGCTGCAGATCGCGCCGGGCGAGTTGCACTGCCTGCTGGGCGAGAACGGCGCGGGCAAATCGACGCTCTCCGCCTGTCTTTTTGGCCTGCTGCAACCCGAGGCTGGCGAGGTTCTGGTCGACGGCAGGCCGCTCAAGCTGGCAAGCCCTGCCGATGCGATCGCTGCCGGGATCGGCATGGTCCATCAGCATTTCGTTCTGGTGCCCGCCTTCACGGTTCTGGAAAACATCGTGGTCGGCACCGGACGGGGCTGGCGGCTTGATGGGCGGGCAGCGGCATCCCGGATTGCCGAAATCTGCCAGCGCTTCGGGCTGGCGCTTGACCCCAAACGCCGCGTGTCGCAGCTTTCCGTTGGTGAAAAGCAATGGGTCGAGATCGTCAAGGCGCTTTACCTCGGCGCGCGCATCCTGATCCTCGACGAGCCGACGGCGGTGCTGACGCCGCAGGAATCCGAACGGCTGTTCGGCATCATCCGCCAGCTGACTGCTACCGGCATCTCTGTCATCCTCATCACTCACAAGATGAACGAGGTTCTGCAATCGGACCGCGTGACGGTGCTGCGCCGGGGCAAGCTGATTGCCACCGTGCGGACGGCGGACACCGGGCGCGACGATCTCAGCGAGATGATGGTTGGCCGCAGCATCAGGCCGGTCACCGCCGAACAGGCAGCACGGGACCTGACGCCGGTTCTGAAGGTCGCGGGCCTGCGGCTGGCGCTGACGCGCGGGCAGAGTCCGCAGCCCATCGACTTCAGCCTTGGGCGCGGCGAGATTCTGGGGATCGCGGGCATTGCCGGTAACGGCCAGGACGAGCTTTTGGAAACCATCGCCGGACTGCGCCGCGCCGAGGCTGGCGCAATAATGCTAGACGATCAGGCCATCGGCGACAGCTCCGCGCAGGACATCGCGGCGCTTGGGGTGGGCTATGTGCCCAGCGACCGCTTCCGCGACGGACTGGTGCCCGAGTTCAGCATCGCCGAAAACCTGATCCTTGGTTCCCACTGGCAGCGCGAATGGCGCAAGGGGCCACTGCTGGACGCCAACGCAATCCGCGACAGGGGTACCACTGCCATCGCGGCGTTCAGTGTCGCGGCCACTGGCCCCGACATGCGCTGCGCGCGGCTGTCCGGTGGCAATGCGCAAAAGGTAATCCTGGCGCGCGAATTTCAGAAGGCGCGGCAGCTTTTGCTGTGCAACCAGCCGACGCGCGGGGTCGATATCGGGGCCACTGAAATGATCCACGGCGAGTTGCTGAGGAAACGCGACACCGGTTGCGCGATCCTTCTGGTCAGCGAGGAAATCGACGATCTGCTGGCGCTGTGCGACCGCATCGCGGTGATGTTCCGCGGCGCCTTCGCCGGTGTCTTTGACCACGATCAGGCCGATGTCGCCACCATCGGTCGGCTGATGGCGGGTCAGAGCGACGAGGCGGCGGCATGACTCTGATCGAGCACCTCGGCTGGCGGATCGAAACCCGCGCCGACATAACCGCCCGCCAGCGCGC
>JAYSWK010000068.1:0-2324 GCA_043718085.1 Rhodobacterales bacterium | reverse complement strand
TCGGGGATCGAAGCCTCTTACGCCGGGGCGCTCAGCTTTTTTCGCCGCAAATACAGCCGCGATCTGACCGGGGTCGATGTGGCCATCACCGGGGTGCCTCTGGATGTCAGCGTGTCGAACCGGCCCGGCACGCGCTTTGGCCCGGCGGGGATCCGGGCGGCCTCGGCCCAACACGCCTGGGGGCCGATCTGGCCCTGGCGGTTTGACCCGTTCGATACGCTGGCTTGTGTGGACTGTGGCGATTGCGCCTTTGACTGGGGCACGCCCATGGACACGCCCGGCGTGATCCAGGCCCATGTGGCGGGCATTTTGGCGACAGGGGCGGCCACGCTGAAACTGGGGGGCGATCATTTCACCACCTATCCCACGCTCAAGGCCTATGCCGCGAAATTCGGGCCCATGGGCATGGTGCAGTTTGATGCCCACCGCGATGTCGAACAGGATCAGGGCGGGCGGATCGACCATGGCTCGATGTTCTACTACGCGGTGAAAGAGGGCATTCTGGACCCCAAGCGCGTGATCCAGGTCGGTATCCGCACCTGTTTTCATGGCGAACAAAGCCATGGCATGACCGTGCTGCACGCCGACCGCGTCCATGCCATGACGGCGGACGAGGTGGCGGACGTGATCCGGCAGGTTCTGGGCGATGGTGCGTCCTACATGACCTTTGACATCGACTGTCTGGACCCCGCCACGGCCCCCGGAACCGGCACGCCGGTGCCGGGCGGTCTGACCTCGCATCAGGCCCTGTCGATCATCCGGGCGCTGAAGGGCATGGATTTCAAGGGGATGGATGTGGTCGAGGTGTCGCCGCCCTATGACCACGCCGAAATGACCAGCAACGCCGCCGCCGCGATCATTGCGGTCGAGATGCTGTGCCTGAAAGCCTGGGCACGCGGGGCGCGTCCGGTGGACATGGCCTAAAGCGGTTCAAGTTCATGTTGAATCAGAATTCAAACCAAAAGTGTTTGAATTCTGATGCTTGATGTTTCAACAAGAACTTGAACCGCTATAGGGCGTGTCTGGTTTTGATGGAAACACTCTTATCGAAAAACGCGTTCGAGCCTTGGCGAGAGGCAGCGATTTTCGATTCAATCGAAACCAGACACGCTTTGGGGCCGGGCCGTCCACTGCGGTTTTTCGGTCTGGCGCGGGAAACGGTAAAAGGTTGGGCGTTTGGGCCCAACCCTTGCTTTTCGCATACCGGCGCGGCTCAGACCCCGGACATTGCCTTGCAGGCCTGAACAAAGGCTTGTCCCGGATGGGCCTGATACCACTGGATCGCCTCACCTTTCGTGGACACGTCACAGGGCGACAGGGCGGCAGGCTGGGCCTGATCATTCCAAGTGAAACCGGCGATGGTCAGGCCGATGGCGGCAAGGGCGGAAAGTTTCAGCATGGTCTATCCTTTCTGGATATGGGGGGGCTGGGCATGGAAATTCGGCGTCGAGCGGCTCAAATTCTGGTCAAAAGGGCAAGCATCAGAATCCGAACAGTTATAGGTTGAATTCTGATGCAGCCTGACCTTGAACCGCTTCAGATGGCATGGGCGATGGCATGGCGGGCGGCGTATGGTGCGACCGGGGCCACCGGTTTCGGCGCGGTGGTCGCAAGGTCTTCGCTTTGATCCTGGTCGTTCGTCAGGACGAAGGCGCCAAAGGGCGACGAATCGATCCCAAGGTCGCGCAACAGCCAGGGATCGCCGCGCAACAGGATCGCCATGCCGGCTTTGTTCTTCCGCCGGGCCTCGGCTGCGGCAAGCATCGCAACCAGGCGGGTGGGCCAAAGAAAGCGCCCGATGGCGTGCAGCTTTTGGCCCAGGGTCGGCCGGTTGGCCCTGGCCGCATCTTCGGAAAGGGCGGTGAAATACTCGGCTTCCGTCTGCTCTTCATTGGAACATTCCAGCGTCGGGAGCATGATCTCGACGGCGGTCTGGGCTGCAAGGTGATACATCGCGTCCTCCTGAGTTTCACGCAGCGACCTTCTGGTCTGCGGTTGAACCCTTGATGACGCGAATCAGCTGTCGGCGCTGTTCCTTGCGAAACAGACCCCCATTTTTCGTGATTTTTGCTGGAATGCCACGTGGCCCCTCAGCGCAGGCCGAGGCCGGCTTTCATCAAACCGCGGCGCAAAGGGGCCAGGGCGTAAAGCGCGTTCAGGGTGGCGGCCCGCAGATCACGCAAGTGTGGCGCGCCCAGCATCGAGGCGCGGTTCAGCGCATCGACGGCCAGAACCCGCGCCTCTATCTCGGGGTGGCGCTGGCGGTGATAGGCCGCCAGCATCGCCTCGGATCCCAGCGCGTGACTTCGGGCCAGTTCCAAAAG
>JAYSWK010000067.1:0-2329 GCA_043718085.1 Rhodobacterales bacterium | reverse complement strand
AGTAACGTTCGGGAAGGATTAGGGGCGTGACCGTGTATGGGACTTTGGGCTGACCCGGCCTGCTGTTGAGCCAACTTTCCACCATCCGAATTACTCGGCGTGCTGCCGCATGTTGCGTAGGGGTCTTTGAGCGGTCCAGCAGCGCGCGCCTTGAGCTTTCCGCGTGTTCCGCCATCCTCGTTTCAGTATCCGTTGACTTTCCGGGCGCAGGTTTTTTCATCACGCTCGCCTTTGGGAACTCGGAACCGCAAAGTCTCACGCCCTCACGATTCGCGGAAGGCCTCTTACAGGGGCACTGACATTTGGCCCCGTCATAGGGACGGTAAAAACGCCAGAGGCTATTTCTGGCTGCTCCGATGAAGCAGGAAGGGCATCCCAAGCCATGATCGGGGCGGTTCGGTTGATTGGCGGCAAACTGGGGCGGGCAACCGGCAGGCCCAACGCCCGTTGGGGATAGATGCGACGTTGGGCAGGGGATCAGGGGGATGGGGTGGAGTCCCACGCGCTCGGACGAATGAAAAACCCGCCGAAGTTTCCCCCGGCGGGCCTCGTTGTGGTGATGTCGGGGGCTTACCTGGTGCCCTTTCGCTCCTTGTCGGCCCTCCATGCCGCGAGAATCCACGCAAAAGGCATCAGCCGCCCTTCGCTCTGCAACTTCCAGTCTGGCACGGGCGGCCAGGCGCTGCAGTTCGATTGGTTTGGATCGGCCAGAACCACTTGAGTTAGCCGAATTGCGGTTCCCGATTGCTGGCTGCCTTCATCAGGCCCGTGATCTGGAAAGCCGCGCGCCAATCCTTCCGGGCCGTTGATCGACGGCCTTCCTGCGGGGCGATTGCGGTTTGCCTCCCAGACCAGCTCTTGGACCGACATGATGTCGCCCAAGAGATCGAGGTGCTTGGCCAGCAGACCGGGATATTCGCGCTTGATCCGGTCGGCAACTCTGCGGCTCTCCGCCTCCGCATGGTCATACCGCCCAACCCAAGCCAGTTCATTGGCCCTCTTCAAGAGTTCGTGGTGCTTGGCCTCGACAAGTTGTGCCGTAATTTCCAGCCTCGTGGCGGCCAGTTTGGCGGCGTCGGCCTCGCCCATGGCGGCGGAAAGTTCGGAGGACTTAGTTCGGGGATCGAGAGTCCTCGCTGTGGCTTCATCCGCCACACTTCGCTGGATTGCGGCGGCCTGAGTGAGTTGGGCTGCCAAGTCGACAACGTATTCGATGGCGGAGTCTGGCGCGTCCAGGACGGCTGCGACGGCCTGCAAGAGCGTGTCGTGGTTGGTCGGTTCGGTAGTTTGAGCCATTTGGCCCTCCATTTCTTTATGTGACGTTCAGGATGGTCTTGGTCCGCCAGCGCGGCGGACCCCGGCTTCGACAAGGCGTCAGGATCGTGGAGGGGAGGTGGTAGATTAACGATGTCATGGTTTTCATGACTGAGCGGGCCAAAAATAGGGGCATAACGTCATGCTTTTCATGACTGGCAGTCCAGTTTTTCATGACTGCTTTCCACGAAACGTCATGATTTTCGTGATTGTGCTGTCATGATTATCATGTTGGGATTCAGTTTTTCGGTTCTTCCCCTGCGGGTTGTTCGGGCGCATCTTCTGCACTGGAAAGTCCTTCCCTTCCCTCCATTCGGCGAACAGCTTGCGCCCGCCCCGGTTGGTGCTGTGTGGCATTTCAATCTCTGTGATCTCGTAGGTGGGGGCCTTGGCCTCGCCAGTGCTGCCCAAGGTTCCGTACTTGGTAAGGGTCAGAAAACCCTTCGCTTGCAGGTCGTGGAACGCTTTGCCTGCCGTGTCTGGTGTTATGCCAAGCCGTGCTGCGGCCTGTCGAACGCTCAAGCTGATGTCGCCGTTGTTGTTCGAGTTCGGTCCGCGCCATTCCAGTTTGAGCCAAGGATAGAGCGCCTGAGCAGACAGCGACAAAGCCCGCCAAGCTGGCGTCTCCATCGTGGGGCGGATCATCTTGGTCCAGTGTTCATTGCCGCTTGCATCGCTGCGCCCGGTCCTGTCGGCCCTGCCCGTATTGCGATTGGTTCCCATCCTCACGCCCCCCCGGTGATGTCGGAGCGCGCGTTGCATTCGCGTCCGGCGGCCAGAGGTGCTATCAGGTGGGTGTCAGCATGCCAGCAAGACACACCGCCCCGCGCCCCAGCTCGTTCGTCAGGGGCGCGGGGCATTCTCTTTTGTATCATGGCTCATGCCGCCTCTTTGGGCTGCAAGAGTGCTTCAATGTCGGAGCGGCGCCAGCGGGTCGAGCCGCCGAATTGCAGAGGCTTAGGCAGGTTGCCCTTCTTGACCTGACGCCAGATCGTGCTGACGCCAAGGTCGAGCA
>JAYSWK010000651.1:0-2586 GCA_043718085.1 Rhodobacterales bacterium | reverse complement strand
TGATCTCTTCCGCCCGGGGATGGAAGAATTCGGTCACATGCATGAGTTTGTCGGCGCTCATCCCCATTTCCCGGGCGATCCGGGTCTGGCGCGCGGATCTGGTCTTCAGATCGGCCACGCGGATCACGTCGTCATAGGCCATGGCATTGGCCACGTATTTCGCGGCCTGAACCGTCAGGGCAAAGCCTTGGGCGGCACTGTCCAGCGCCAGCAGGGCTTCGATCCGGGTCAGATAGGCGGCGCCATAGGCAAGGTCCTGAAACTCGACCACCTTTTGCAGCCCGGGTCGGGCGAGGGTCGCGACCGGAGCGGGCAGCCTGTCAACCCGCGTCACAAGCACCTGCCATTCTGCCACAAGCCGGGCCGGACCGGTGGGCCCCTTGGCCGGCGTCGGCACGGGGATCTCTTGCAGGGTGGCCGGGGCAAGGGTCGCGGCATGGCCGGCGCGAAAGGCGCGCAACGAAGCCGCAGCCCCCTTGCCGCCCGCGCTGATCGCCGCCTCGAAGTCCGCCACCGTGAAGGGCAGGCATCCCGATGCGGCCAGCGCGCCAAAGAGCGAGGCCGAGATGACCGAGCCTTGCGCCACGGCCAGGGCATCGAAATCGGCCATGATCAGCTGACGGGCGGCAATCTCGGCTGCGGCCACGACCTCGGCTGACGAGGCGATCCCGTCGCCGGGGGTCATCTTTTCGCTGACGGCAAGCGCGCGGTGGGTCGAGGTGATCAGCGTGGTGCGGTCCGGTGTGACAAAGCCGCGCATGATGGCGCGGCCGGCCTCCATCATTTCGGCGGTGATCATCACATCGACATCGCCCGCGGCAGGCATCAGGGCAAAGACCGGCGCGTGCGGGCCGGCGGGGGCCATTTCGATGTAATAGATCGTGGCTCCAGTGCGCTGGGCCACACCGGCAACCGAGGTTGCCTGGGCCAGATAGCCGCCCGCGCGGGCCAGATCCTCGATCCACGAGGTCAGCACGCCGCCGCCTTGCCCGCCCACGGCCAGGATGGCAAGCTTGATCACACTCACCTCAACTTTGCCCTGCAACGTCATGACGAGCCTTCGAAATTCAGGGAACGGGTTGTGCGGCGCGATTGCAGCCAGCCGATCGCCTTGGCGCGAAAAGCGGCCAGGCGGCGTTCCCAGGGGCCCGGATTATGGATCACATCGGCGCGGTAGAACGACGGGCACAGGATCGCCGCATCGGCCACTTCACCGCAATTGCCGCAGCCGACGCAGCTTTGGTCGATCGAGGCCACGGGATCGTCGCGCAGGGGATCGTCAAGCTTTTTCAACGACAGCGAAGGGCAGCCCGACAGCCGGATGCAGGCGTGATCGCCGGTGCAGATGTTTTCGTCCACGCCAAAGCGCGGGGCCTCTATGCGCCTGCCGTCCTGAATGGCTTTGGCGCGCAGGGGCTTTTCGCGGCGCTGCTTGTTCAGCATGCATTCCGACGAGGCCACGATCACCTTCGGCCCCGGTTCCCTGGTCGTCAGCGCCTCGATCAGCGTGTCGCGCATCCTGGCCACATCATAAGTGTGGTCGATCTGACGGACCCAGGTGATCCCCAGCCCCTTGATCGCCCTGGAAATCGGGTTCCTGGTGGCCTTGGTCGCATTGTCGGCGCGCGACGACATGACATCCTGCCCGCCGGTCGCGGCCGAATAGAAATTGTCCACGACCAGCGCCACGCCGTCCGATTTGTTGAAGGCCATGTTGGTAAAGCTGGACGACAGGCCGTTGTGCCAGAACCCGCCGTCGCCGATGATGGCAATGGGCCGCCGTTCGCCCCCGCCGTCAAAGGCGCCATTGGCGGCGGGGCCCAGGCCGTAACCCATCGTGGCCCCGCCGATCTCGAATGGCGGCAGGGCGCCGAACAGGTGGCAGCCGATATCGGCGGCGATCTGATGTTTGCCCAACTGCTTTTCCACCAACTTCATGGCGGCAAAGATGGGCCGTTCGGGGCAGCCGGTGCAAAAACCGGGCGGGCGGATCGGCACGGTTTTCGTGAGGTCGGGAATGGCGGGGCGGTCCATGTTGGGGGCGCGGACGGCGGCGGGCAGCATGTCGGGGGCGGCGGATTTCAGGAAGGCTTCGATGCCCTGCATCATCACGGTGCCGGTATATTCACCCGCCATCGGGAAAGCGCCCTTGCCATGCAGTTTTGTGCGTGCCTCGGCCCGGTAAAGATAAGAGCCAAGCTGGGTTTCGATGAATTCGGGCTGGCCTTCCTCGATCACCAAAAGGTGGTCGCGGCCCTTGGCAAATTCCAGAAACTCATCCGGCACAAGGGGATAGGTCACGTTCAGCACATAGATCGGCACCTGCGTCTCGCCATAAAGATCGGCCAGGCCAAGGCGCTGCAGGGCGCGGATCGTGCCGTTGTACATGCCCCCTTGAACCACGATGCCGATGGGGGCCTTGGCGGGGCCGAACACCTCGTTCAGCCTGTGGTCCCGGATGTGTTTCAGCGCGGCGGGCAGGCGGTTCTTGATCTTGTCCTGTTCATGCGCATAGGACATGGGCGGCAGGACGATGCGGTTGAAATCGCTGCGCGGGGCGGACAGGGCATCCTTGACGGAAAGCGT
>JAYSWK010000066.1:0-5898 GCA_043718085.1 Rhodobacterales bacterium | reverse complement strand
GCGGAATGATCGCCGACGCCTGCCGCCCCTCGGGATATTTCGAAATCTGCCCCTGCGCCCATTCGAGGTTCTTCTCGGTAAAGGCGAAAGAGGCGGGTTGATCCTTGTGAAGACGGCGAAGCATTAGCGGTCAACCTCCCCGAACACGATATCCATCGTGCCGATTATTGCAGCAACGTCAGCCAGTTGGTGGCCCGTGCACATGTAATCCAGCGCCTGTAGGTGCAAGAACCCCGGCGCGCGAATCTTGGCGCGGTAGGGCTTGTTGGTACCGTCGGCGACAAGATAGACGCCGAACTCGCCCTTGGGTGCCTCGACTGCAGCATACACCTCGCCCGCGGGGACGTGAAAACCTTCGGTATACAGCTTGAAATGGTGGATCAAGGCCTCCATCGAGGTTTTCATATCGCCCCGCGACGGTGGCGTGATCTTGCCCCGCGCAAGAATATCACCCTTTTCGACACGCAGCTTGGCCAGGCACTGCTTGATGATCTTTGTCGATTCCGCCATTTCGGCCATCCGGCACAGATAGCGGTCAAAACAATCGCCATTCTTGCCGACGGGTACCTTGAAATCGAATTCATCATAACATTCATAGGGTTGCGCACGGCGCAGGTCCCAGGCCATGCCCGAGCCCCGCGCCATGACGCCCGAAAAGCCCCAGGTCTGCACGTCCTCGGGCGTGATGATCCCGATATTTGCGTTGCGCTGCTTGAAAATGCGGTTTTCGGTCAGCAGCGTGTGCAGATCATCCAGAACCCGCGGGAAATGATCGGCCCAGGCGTCGATATCCTCGATCAGTTGCGGCGTCAGATCCTGATGCACTCCACCGGGTCGGAAATAGGCGGCATGCAGGCGCGCGCCCGAGGCGCGTTCGTAAAACACCATCAGCTTTTCGCGTTCCTCAAAACCCCAAAGCGGTGGGGTCAGCGCCCCCACATCCAAAGCCTGGGTCGTACAGTTCAGCAAATGGTTCAGCACGCGCCCGATCTCGCAGTACAAAACCCGGATCAGCGATGCCCGGCGCGGCACTACAGTGCCCGTCAACCGCTCGATCGCCAGACACCAGGCATGTTCCTGGTTCATTGGCGCGACATAGTCGAGCCGGTCGAAATAGGGCAGGTTCTGCAAATAGGTCCGGCTTTCCATCAGCTTTTCGGTGCCGCGGTGCAACAGGCCAATATGGGGGTCGCATCGTTCGACAATCTCGCCGTCCAGTTCCAGCACCAGACGCAAAACCCCATGCGCTGCCGGGTGTTGCGGGCCGAAGTTGATGTTGAAATTGCGGATGCGCTGCTCGCCCGTCAGCATGTCTTGCGAACCGTCGTCGTAGGAATTGTTCCGGATATCGCCGTCCATCAGGCAACCTCACTCTCAAGTTCGGGAAAGCTTTCCCATTCCGCCGGCAACCCGAAGGTCGTGGCCACATATTCATATTGCGGCTTCAGCCAGTCGCGGGCGCGGGCGCGCAACTCACCCGGCATCTCGGCCGCCACACCGCCGTGAACCACCTTGTCCACGGGGGCGGGATAGCGCGACAGGCCCAGAAAGTCTGTCACCCGCTCCATCCCTTCCGAAGACATCAGCCGTTCATAGAACATCACCAGCCGTTTTTCTGGGGCCACAGCCTGACAAAGCCGCCCGTGAATCGCGGCGTAATCGCCGCGCTCGAAGACATCAGGCGACCTGCCGTCCAACACATCGTCAAACTTCGCCACACAGGCTTCGGCGAAAGAGGCGGGCTGCGGCGTCAATCGCCGCACCAGCATCCGCACATGGCTCCACAGGCGCGAAACGGGATCGCGCAGCAACAGGATCCAGCGCACATCCGTAGCCAAACCATTGATCACGCGCATGTTTTCAACTGGCAATAGTCCATATTCCGGCGTCATCTCGCCAGCGAGCCTTCTTTCAGCAGCTCCGGCGGTCAGATAGGCCAGATAGGCCTCGGTCGGCTCGGATCCCGATTTCAAAACCTGGCGATATTCAGCCCGGTCGGCAATCTGGCGCAAGAGCCAGCGAGTTTTGCCGGTTGCAAGCTCGCCCTCCAGCCGGGCAATGTCCTGGTCCAGCTTGCGAATGCAACCCAGCAGCGTGCCTTTGGCCAGCCGGTCGAAATACTGCATTTCCTTGATACTGCGCAAGTGGGTCTCGGGATGGTCGCGCAAATAGTCGTAAAGCCACGACGTCCCGGATTTCACCGTTCCTGCACAGAACATCAAGGTTGGGGTCCCGTTCACCGCTCAGGCCTTCTTTTCATCGCCCGGCAGGATATATTCCGCGCCCTCCCAGGGGGACATGAAGTCGAACTGACGGTATTCCTGCACCAGGTTCACCGGCTCATAGACGACCCGCTTCTGGACCTCGTCATAGCGCACTTCGGTATAGCCCGTGGTCGGGAAATCCTTGCGCAACGGGTGACCGCGAAAGCCGTAGTCGGTCAGGATGCGCCGCAGGTCCGGATGGCCCGAAAACAGGATGCCGAACATGTCGTAGACTTCCCGCTCGAACCAGTTGGCCGAGGGGTGAACCGCGAAGATCGACGGCACCATATCGGACTCGCGCACCGCCACCTTGAGGCGGATGCGTTGGTTCCGGAACATCGACAGGAAGTGGTAAACCACCTCGAACCGCGCCGCGTCCTCGGGGTGGTCGATGGCCGTGATATCGACCAGCGAGGTGAAGCGGCAGTCGGGATCGACCTTAAGGAACTGCACCACGCCAACCAGCGCGCCCAGATCGACCGTCAGGGTCAACTCGCCAAACGCCACCCCCTGCGTCAGGATCGGCTGCCTGGCGGCAATGCTCTGCCCGAGTTCGTTCAAATCCATGGGACCCTCTCAGCGAACCAAAGTGCCGGTGCGGCGAATCTTCCGCTGCAACTGCAGGATGCCATACAAAAGCGCCTCGGCGGTGGGTGGGCAGCCGGGGATATAGATGTCGACCGGCACGATCCGGTCACAGCCGCGCACCACGGAATAGCTGTAATGGTAATAGCCCCCGCCATTGGCGCAGGACCCCATCGATATGACATAGCGCGGTTCGGGCATCTGGTCATAGACCTTGCGCAGCGCCGGGGCCATCTTGTTGGTCAGCGTCCCCGCCACGATCATCAGATCCGACTGGCGCGGGCTCGCGCGGGGGGCGGTGCCAAAGCGTTCCAGATCATAGCGCGGCATCGAGACATGGATCATCTCGACCGCGCAGCAGGCCAGACCAAAGGTCATCCACATCAGGCTGCCGTTGCGCGCCCAGTTGATCACATCCTCGGTCGAGGTCAGAAGGAACCCTTTGTCCTGCAACTCAGCGTTCAGCGCCTGCGTGGCAACCTCGCGGTCAGACCCAGCCGCGTTCCCCGTCATCACGCCCATTCCAAGGCCCCCTTCTTCCACTCATAGGCAAAGCCTACGGTCAGCACGGCCAGGAAGGCCATCATCGACCAAAAGGCCACCATGCTGATGTCGCCAAAGGCAACCGCCCAGGGAAAGAGGAAGGCCACCTCAAGGTCAAAGATGATGAACAGGATCGACACCAGGTAAAAGCGCACATCGAACTTCATCCGCGCGTCGTCAAAGGCGTTGAAGCCGCATTCATAGGCCGACAGCTTTTCGGGATCGGGATTGCGCACCGCAAGGACTGCCGCCGCCAGAAGCAGAACGATTCCCAAGCCCGTGGCCACGGCCAGCAAGACCAGAATGGGCAGATAGTCACGCAGAAGAGTGTCCACGAAGGGCTCCTTCAACATATGTCATGGGCCAAGGACCTTGCGGCACCCCAGACGCTAGGGTTCGTTTAAACCGCGCACCTGCCGGGGTCAACCAAAGGCAGAGGGGAAAGTGGACCAACCCATGGCCAATTCGCGCAAAACTCTGCAATCCCCTGCGACACTGGTGCCGCCCCTCACCCGGTCTTGTACACAGGCCCGTGCGTCCAAATATCCTGACAAGCTGAAAGCGGAGATCCCGATGAGCGTCCTGCCCCTGATTGCCCTTCTTGCCTTGCCCCTGCCCGCTGTGGCCGAAGAGGTTGGCCGTATCGGTGTCGACTGGGTCGGCAATGATATCGTGATCGAGGCGATCCCCGATCCCAAGGTCGAAGGCGTCACCTGCCGTGTCGCCTATTTCGACCGATCCCTGATCGACCGGCTGTCGAACGGCAACTGGTTCGAAGACCCGTCCAATTCGTCGATTGCCTGCCGCCAGACCGGCCCCTTGAAGGTCGGTGATATCGACATGTCGGACGAGGGCGAGAATGTCTTTTCGGCCTCGCGGTCGCTGATCTTCAAATCCCTGAACGTGACGCGGGTCTTTGACCAGAAAAACCAGGTCCTGATCTATCTGACCCATGCCACGGAACTGACCCAGGGCAGCGCCAAGATGTCGATCTCGACCGTGCCGCTGTATGGGTCTGACAAGAAATAAGGCGGTTCAGCCCGCATGGGTGACCCTTTGAAAAGCGTGGATCGGGTGGACGACCGAGCACGCAACTCAATTCGCCGCGGGGTGATGTCCAAGTTTTGGACATCGTGTTTTGTTCTTTGTTCACAATGCGTTGGCGATTTCTGTTAACCAGATGGAAAGGTTTGACCGCATTTTGGCATGTTTCTTGCTTGAAAGCAGCCAAGCCATTGGCAACGCGTGTAATTCCAGAAAACGCCGCATTTTCCGACCCTGAAGCCTGTCTGGCGCGACTGGCCCTTCAACGCGACCGGGCCACCACGACGGCGCAGACCAGGGCCACCAGAATCTGCGGCAGCCACAAGGCCCGCTCGGCCGCACTTGGTGTCGCAACGTGTTCCACCACGGCCAGCGCCTGAAATCCCACGACCACCCAGATGGCCCAGCACGGCAGAACCCAGGCGATCAGGCGGGCGCGTGCCAGAACGACAAGGGCCATGACGGCCAACAGCATGGCCGAAGCCGCAGACAGAAAACGCCCCTCGATCGGCAGGGCCCCAGACCAGCGCCCGCCCATCGTCAGATGCCCAAACGGCGCGCCGAAAATGATGGCCAGATGAAAGGTGCAGACCACAGCCGTCAGTGCGGCATAGAGCCAGGCCGCCCTCACTGCACGACCGGGGCCACAACGCCCTGCGGTTCAGGGCCCTGCCCGACCACAAGCGCCTCTTCCTTGATGATCCGGGCGATCAGGGCGCAATCGTCCAGGCTGAAGGTCAAGGGCACCCGCATGTCGATCAGCCCGGCCAGAATCCGGTCGGTCTGCGGCAGGTCTTGCGGTTCGGCATAGGCCCAGTGCTGATAGCGGCTGGTAAAGGCCACCGGGTTATCGGCCCCGAACCATTTCAGCTCGACCCCGCGGGCCAGTGTGCGGGTCAGGAAAAGCCCGATTTTGGCCTGCGACCAACCCGGCAGCAGGAACTGAAAGGACGAACCCACAAACCGTTCCTGATCGGGTCTGACGATCAGCCGCACCCCCGGCACGTGGTCAAGGCCCGCCGCGAGCGTGCGATACCGCGCCTCCCACCGCGCCACCCGGTCTGGCAGCTGGCGCAACTGTGGTCGCAGGATCGCCGCGCGCAGATTGTCCATCCGGCCCGAGACATTGGGCGTCACCATCCGCACCGCCTCGAACGCCTCGGGGCCGGGTGCCGCAAGATGCTTGCCATAAAGCATGTATGACCCCGACAAAAGCACGGCCCGCGCCATGATGTCAGGATCGTCCGAGGTCAGAAACCCGCCCTCGCCCGAATTGACATGCTTGTAGGTCTGCATCGAATAGCACCCCACCACCCCATGCCGGCCCGAGGGGACGCCATCCCATGTGGCCCCCATCGTATGGGCACAATCCTCGATCACCCGCAGTCCAAGCTGGCCACACAGGGCCATCAGGGCGCCCATGTCGCACAGATGTCCCCGCATATGGCTAAGCATCAGAACC
>JAYSWK010000650.1:0-2589 GCA_043718085.1 Rhodobacterales bacterium | reverse complement strand
ATGGGTTTTCACGGAACCAAAGAGACTATCGGAAATCGCGTTCGAGCGAATGCGAGAGGCAGCGATTTCCGATTCCATGCAAACCCATCCCGCTTTAGCAGGGGTTTTGGTAACGCGGCAAGGCCAGGCAAAGCCTCCGAACCGCTTCGCGCTCGGGCCCCCGGCTCAGGCGACCCGCACTGCGGCCAGGGCCGTTTCGCTGCGTTCGGCCCCCATCAGATCCTCGATGAAAAGGCTCAAGAGCTGCGGCCTGCCGGAAACTTCGGCCTTGCGATAGATCGCGGCGGTTTGCGCCTTGACGGTGCCTTCGCTGGTTTCACGCAATCGGGCGATGTCGGTCACGGTCAGCCCCTTGATCGCGAAAAGCGCCACGTCGCGCTCGGCTGCGGTCAGTCCCCATTCATCAAATCGCGCATTCAAAAGGTCGATAAAGGCCCCTGCAGCGCGCTCCAGCCGGGCCTCGGCCCGGTGCAGGTCCCGAAAGGCGCGCCACACCAGCATGGCACCAGAGGCAAGCCCCAGCATCAGGCCGATCAGCGCGCCAACTTCCATCAGTTCCCGCGTGCTCCAGGCCAGGGGCACGGGATAGATGCCGGCGACAGACAGCAAGATATCAGAGGCGAAAAGCAGGGCGCAAACGGCCTGAACGACCACAAGGATCAGATAAACGCTTGCGCGCGTCATGGCTGTTCCACAATCATGGGCAGGATCGGAACCCGAATAATCACATCCGGCAGCAATACCTCGGCGCTCTCCAGGGTTGGATCATCCGCGCCGGATATCGTAAATTCCGTTCCGTTTCCGCTGTCCCTGCCGTCCATCATGGTGGCCACCGCACCCGCCCCCGAAGCGCCCGTCCCCGGCCCGCCGGAGGCCACGCTGGCTGCGATCCCCGTTCCGGTATCCGTGCCATTGCCAGGCGCCGGGTCGGCCAGGGCAATATTCGGCGCGGCAAAGGCATAGTCGCGCAGAATTTCCCCCGTGCCAGGATTGATCACAATTTCGCGGCGCATATCGCCAAGCTGGGCAAGAACACGCAGACGCCCCAGGAACGTGTAGCCCTGTTCGACGATGACATAGCCTTGCGCCTGCAGATTGGCAAAAAGTTGATCTTCAAAGCTGCGCGCCCAGACCGCGCCCGCGAACCCGGCCCACAGCGCCACGATGATCATAAGTTTGCGCATTGTCTTGCTCCTCTCCACCATTCGGCGGTGGGTCTGCAGCAATGTACCGCAACGGGGACATGCCGCAATAACGTGTGGCACCGGCCGGGATTCGGCCGATGCCACTTACTCATCACGCTTTCGTCTTACTGACCAGCACCGTTCTGCCACTCGCAAATCCAGGCCGCTTGCGGATGAAGCACAAGGCATTCGTGCATCGCGCTCATCGCAAGGCCATGTGTCGTCGGCCGATTGGCCTTGTGGGCCACGGGCGCATCGGCAGGGGCAACGATCGGACCCCCGGCGCTCATCTGATAGGCTTCAGGCGGAAGGTCGCCCAGCCCGACGTCGCAATCGATGCAACGTTCCGGTCCGCCATCCATGTTATAGATGGTGACATCATCGCCGGGGACCACGCCGTCATCCGACCCGTCGGTTCCGGTGCCGCCGTCCGTTCCGTCATCGACGCCGCCGTCCGTGCCATCATCGACCCAGCCGTCATCACCCGAGCCGTCATCGACCCAGCCGTCATCGACCCCGTCACCCGAGCCGTCATCAATCCAGACCTCATCACCCGAACCGTCATCGACCCCTACGTCCGACCCATCATTCGCCGGATCCCCGGTTTGATCGCCACCGTCGCCCTCGACCGGATCCGTTCCGTCCGTCGGGGCGGGTTCGTCAATGGCAATGCCGCCGTCATCCGGGGCCAGATCATGCCAGTTCTGAACCGAACCGTCGTCAACCACCAAATCGACACCCGCCATGACCCGGTCGTCGCCCTCGGGGGCGGCGTCCTGCGCCAGGGCGGCCGTGGTCAGCATCAGGGCAGCCACAAGGCCAAGCCCGCCGTGCCAGAACCGTGTATTCCGTTGCATTCCAAACATAATACCTTTTACTCCTTCCGTTTCTGCTTCAGCCCTGCATTCGTCGTGGCGAATCGCAGGATGCAGCCCGATGGTTCAGAAACCTGTCACTCACATCTATCCGTCAAAGGTTTGCGACGACCAAGTGTTACAGCAACAGCCCAAGTAAACCTTCGTTTAGCGCAGGTGCGGTCAAGCGGCCCGGGCCATGACCTGGACTTTAAATGCTGTGAAATCAAACGGATAACGCCCATGTCCGCCACAATTGGCCAAAAATTGCGCGCCAAGGCCCGCAATGCGGCCCCTGGGCGAAATGCGTCCAATTTGCACCAATTCCCGTATGGGCGGCCCCAAAGGGCCCGGCATCCGGTCCTGGCGGCTCAGACCTTCATGTCAAAACCCAGATGGCGGGCGACGGTGAAGATGTCCTTGTCGCCCCGTCCACACATGTTCATCACGATGATATGGTCGCGGGGCAGGGTCGGCGCGATCTTCATGACATGGGCCAAGGCATGCGAGGGTTCCAGTGCCGGAATGATCCCTTCAAGCTGGCAGCTCAG
>JAYSWK010000649.1:0-2591 GCA_043718085.1 Rhodobacterales bacterium | reverse complement strand
ACTCGGTCAGCTTCCATCTGAAGCCGGGCGAGCTTTTGGGCGTCGTGGGCGAAAGCGGATCGGGCAAATCGGTGACGATGATGTCGCTGATCGGGCTTTTGCCCTCGCCGCCCGCCGAAATTCGTGGCGGTCAAGTCATGCTTGGCGGGCAGGACCTGTTGAAAATCAGCGACGAGGCCCTGCGCAATGTTCGTGGCGCCAAGGTCGGGTTCATCTTTCAGGACCCGATGACCAGCCTCAATCCGGTGTTCACCGTGGGCAACCAGATCATGGAGCCCCTGATGCGCCACATGGGTCTGAACAAGGCCCAGGCGCGGGTCCGCGCGGCCGAGCTTTTGGACCTTGTGGGCATTTCGGATGCCCAGACGCGGCTCGACAATTACCCGCACCAGTTCTCGGGCGGCATGCGGCAGCGGGTGATGATCGCCATTGCGCTCAGTTGTGACCCCGACGTGCTGATCGCGGACGAGCCGACCACGGCGTTGGACGTGACGATCCAGGCGCAGATCCTGGAACTGGTGAAAGAGCTGCGCCAGAAGCTTGGCATGGCCATCATCTGGATCACCCATGATCTGGGCGTCATTGCGGGCATCGCGGACCGGGTCATGGTGATGTATGGCGGACAGGTGGTCGAACAGGCCCCCGTCAAGGAATTGTTCGCCAATCCCCAGCATCCCTATACACGCGCCCTTTTGAAAACCATTCCCTCGCTGCACGGCCATAGGGCCGCTCGGCTGCAGGTGATCGAAGGGCAACCGCCGATCATGACGGCAGCACCTGCCGCCTGCGCCTTCCGGGCGCGCTGTGCCCACAAGTTCGCATTGTGCGACCGTCAAAACCCCCAGCGCCGCGCTTTGGATGACGCAGGGGTGGGCTTTGGCCATGATGTCGCCTGCCACTGGACGCCCCAGGTGGCCCATGCGTGACCACGGCCCCACCCGCGCCAAATCTGTTCGAAAAGATTTGCAAATTTCTTCGAAGAAATTTGGCTCCCCGGTCCGCCGCAAGCCCCAAATCGCTGCGGTGGCCCATGCTTGACGCCACCCCTCCGCAGCCGCTGGTCAAGGTGCGCGACCTCAAGATGTATTTCCCGATCTATACGGGCCTTCTGCGCCGACACACCGGCGACGTGAAGGCCGTGGACGGGATCAGCTTTGACATCGCGGCAGGCGAGACTTTGGGCCTGGTCGGTGAAAGCGGTTGCGGCAAGTCCACCGTGGGCCGCGCCCTGCTGCGCCTTTACGAGCTGACCGGTGGCTCGGTCGAGATCGAGGGCGAAGACATTGCCACACTCGCCCCCGAGGCACTGCGGCGCAAGCGGCCGACCATGCAGATGGTGTTCCAGGACCCCCAGGCCAGCCTCAATCCCCGCATGACCCTGGCCGAGATCATCGGCGAGCCGCTCAGCGAACATGCCAATCTGGCCCCCGATACCCAACTTGCCCGCATTTACGAGCTGATGGATCAGGTCGGCCTGAACCGCCGTTTCGCCAATCGCTTCCCGCATGAGTTTTCCGGCGGCCAGCGCCAGCGCATCGGCATTGCCCGCGCCTTGGCTTTGAATCCCAAGTTCATCGTCTGCGACGAGCCGATCGCGGCGCTGGATGTGTCGATCCAGGCGCAGGTCGTGAACCTGCTTGAAGATTTGCAGGACAATCTGGGCCTGACCTATCTGTTCATCAGCCATGATCTGTCCATGGTGCGCCACATCGCCGACCGCGTGGCCGTGATGTATCTGGGCCGCATCGCCGAATTGTCCCCCCGCGACGCTTTGTATGACCGCCCCCTGCATCCCTATGCCGAGGCTTTGTTGTCGGCGGTGAACGAACCTGACCCCAATCTTGCGCGGCGTCAGCGGATCATCCTGCAAGGCGACGTCCCCTCGCCCGCGCGCCCCCCCAAGGGCTGCAATTTCTGCACGCGCTGCCCCAAGGCCTTTGCGCGCTGCCATACCGAAAAGCCGCAACTGACCCTGGTCGAGCCGGGCCGCCAGGTGGCCTGCTTCCTTTATTCCGACACACAAGCGAAAGCCGGACCAACCGGCCGATCCGAGGTTAACGAGTACAATCAACAAGGAGTGAACCAATGAAGCTGAAAACAGCCCTTCTCGGGGCCGCCTGCGCAGTGGCATTTGCCCCTGCGGCCTGGGCAGATCGTGGCACGGATGGCGAGGTCAAGCTGACCTTCCCGCAGGCCGTGTCGATCATGAATTCCTACCTCTCGGCAGGAACCAAGGACGTCATCGCGGCCTCGATGGTGATCGAGCCGCTCGCCGGCTTCGATGACAAGGGCAACCTCTTCCCCCGCCTCGTCACCGAAATACCATCGGTCGAGAACGGCGGCATCTCGGCCGATCTGACCACGATCACCTGGAAGCTGATCCCGGGCCTTCTGTGGTCGGATGGAACGCCCTTTACGGCCGATGACGTGGTCTTCACCGCCAACTACTGCATGGACCCGGCTGGCGGCTGCGCGGGCCTGTCCAAGTTCGATGGCGTCAAGTCGGTCGAGGCCGTGGATGCGACCACCGTGAAGGTGACCTTCACCGCGCCCAAGCCCAACCCCTTTGCCGCCTTCGTCGGCAACCAGTC
>JAYSWK010000648.1:0-2591 GCA_043718085.1 Rhodobacterales bacterium | reverse complement strand
GACCTGAGGCTGAATTCACCCATGACGCGGCGCATTGGGCGGCGCGATTGAGAGGGAAGTGACAATGAAACTCGCACTGAAATCGACCACCGCCATCGTGCTGTTCATGGGATCGATGACACTGATGACCACCGCTGCCGAAGCGCGTGGCCACCATCAACGCCACCATCAGCGCCACCATGCCCACCATGCCACGACTGTGGTCGCGGCCGACACGACCGCCACGACCACGGATGATGCGGCCGACGATGAGGATGGCGACGATTCGGTCAGCGGCGGCAATGATGATGACGACACCGCAGGCGACGACGATGGCGACGATTCGGTCAGCGGCGGCGATGATGATGACGACACCGCGGGCGACGACGATGGCGACGATTCGGTCAGCGGCGGCGATGATGATGACGACACCGCGGGTGATGATGACGCGGATGAAGATGACGGCGATCTGGACGACTGATCATCCAATGCGCTGACAAGGGAAAGCCCCGCCTGGATCTATCGGGCGGGGCTTGCCTTTGGACAGGATGCTGCGGGGGAGGACCGCGTTCGGCGTTCTGCGGTCGGTGCGGACCAATTGGCGGAAATCATCGACGGAAGGATGGCGATCAGTCGGTGTCCCGCTCGGACAGGTGCAACCATTCGTCCTCGATGGCGGTCAATTGGGCCTGACGATCCGCCATGCCCTCGGACGCCTTGCGGAATTTGACGGGTTCCTTGCTGAAAAGCTCGGGCGATTCCAGATATTGGGCGAGTTTGCCTATTTCGGCCTCGAGCCGCTCGATCAGGGCGGGCAATTCTTCCAGACGCTTGCGTTCGGTAAAGCTGAGCCCGGTCGGGCGCGGCACTGGATCAGGCGCGCGCGGGTCGGGGGCGCGGGATGTGGCACGCTGGGATGAGGCGTCAAAGCTGTCGTCAGGGCGCTGGGACACATAATCGGACCAGCCGCCGGGATAGACGGTGGCGCGGCCCTGCCCTTCCAGCGCCACGGTGGTGGTGGCCACACGGTCGATGAAATCGCGGTCGTGGCTGACCAGAAGAACGGTGCCGTCGAAATCGCCGACGATGTCTTGCAAAAGGTCCAGCGTCTCGACGTCCAGATCGTTGGTCGGCTCGTCCAGGATCAGAAGGTTCGACGGTTTGGCCATCAGCTTGGCCAGCAAAAGCCGGGCCTTTTCGCCGCCCGACAGGGATTTCACCGGGGCACGGGCCTGACGTTCGTCGAACAGGAAATCCTTGAGGTAAGCCACGACATGTTTGGGCACGCCGCGCACCATGACCTGATCGGAATTGCCCGACACGGCCATCGAGGGGTCACCCGTCAGATTGTCCCACAGCGACGCCTCGCCATCCAACTGGGCGCGGGTCTGGTCGAACGTGGCAATCTCAAGATTGGTGCCCAGATGGACGCTGCCTGTGTCGGGCGTCTCTTGCCCCAGAAGCAGGCGCAAAAGCGTGGTCTTGCCGACACCATTGGGGCCGACAAAGGCCACCCGGTCGCCGCGCTGCACGCGCAGGTCAAGATTGCGGATGATGACCTTGTCGCCATAGGTCTTGGAAATGCCGCGCGCCTCGATCACCCTTTTGCCCGAGGTGGATGAGGCTTCCAGTTCCAGCGCGGCCGTGCCCTGACGGCGGATCTGCGAGGAGCGTTCGTCGCGCAGCGCGGCCAGGGCACGCACGCGGCCCATGTTGCGCTTGCGCCGGGCCGAGATGCCCTCGACCGCCCATTTCGCCTCGGCCTTGATCTTGCGGTCCAGCTTGTGGCGGGCCTCGTCCTCTTCGGCCCAGACGGTGTCGCGCCAATCCTCGAACCCGTCAAACCCGCTTTCGCGGCGGCGGACCTGGGCGCGGTCGATCCACAAAGTGGCCCGCGACAGGCTGCGCAGAAAGGCGCGGTCGTGGCTGATCATCACAAAAGCGGCGCGGGTCTGGGCCAGTTCGGCCTCGAGCCACAGGATCGCCTGAATATCCAGGTGGTTGGTCGGCTCGTCCAACAGCATCAGTTCGGGCGCCTCGGCCATCAGCTTGGCCAAAGCGGCGCGGCGGCGTTCGCCCCCCGAGGCTGTGGCCACCGGCGTTTCGGGGTTGAAGCCCAGGCCTTCGGCAGCCATGGCGACGCGGTAATCTTCGTCCGGGCCAAGGCGTGAGGCGGCGTAATCGCCCAGGGTGGCAAAGCCCGACAGATCGGGGTCCTGTTCCATGTAGCCGACCGTCACGCCGGGCGAGAGGACCCTTGTGCCATGATCCGCCTCGGAGAGGCCCGCCATGACCTTCATCAAAGTCGATTTGCCCGACCCATTGCGCCCGACAAGGGCGATACGGTCACCGGGTTGGACAGCCAGATCCAGCCCTTCGAACAGGGGATTGCCGCCGAAGGTCAGCGAAAGCTGCGAAAGTTGCAGAAGGGGTGCGCGTGCCATGGGCGTCCGTTACGGCGGCGGCGCGGCCGGGTCAACGGGGGGCGTGCGGGTGCGGGGCATAAAGGGGCTGCGGAAATGGGGCTGCCTTTTCGGAAGGCATCGTGTTTTATTTATTATTAACATTGGCTTACAGTTTTTCGTCAACCAGAATGAACGGTTTGACGCCCG
>JAYSWK010000647.1:0-2603 GCA_043718085.1 Rhodobacterales bacterium | reverse complement strand
AGGCCAGATCGGCCAGGCTCATGTTCAGCCCCTGCGCGCCAATGGGTGGCACGACATGGGCGGCCTCGGCCATCAGGGCCAGCCGTTCGCCCGACAGGCGCGTGGCCAGTTGCGCCACCATGGGCCAGACCATGCGCGGCCCGGCCAGCGTCAAGGGCCCCAGCATCCCGGCGGATCGTTCTTCAATCGCGGCTTCGAATGCGGTCTGGGGCAGGGCGGCCAGGCGCAGAACCTGCGGCCCCCGCTCCATCCAGACCACGGCGCTAGCGGCGCGCCCGTCACGGTCGGGCAGGGGCACCAGGGTGAAAGGCCCGCCTGTGCGGTGAATTTCGGTCGAGATGTTGTGATGGGGCTCGGCATGCGTGACCGCAAAGGTCAGCGCCTTTTGCCCATAGCGGAATGTGCGCACGCCAATGCCCGCCGCGTCCCGCATGGTCGAATTGCGCCCATCGGCGGCCACGACCAGCCGGGCACTGACTTGCGTGCCATCCGACAGGGTCACCCGGGCTTCGCTGGTGCGGGTCAAAAGGCTGGATGTGGCCGTGCCGGGGCGGAAATCGACATTGGGCAGTTCGGCCAGACGCGCCAGGATCTCGCGGCGCAAAAGCCAGTTGGGCAGGTTGTAGCCAAAGGGCTGGTCCGAAATGTCGCCCGCATCAAAATCCTTGATGATCCGGGGTTTCGGCAGCGCACCGCCCGCATCGACGATTCGCATGATCTGCAAGGCCGCCGCATGGGGGGCCAGCCGCGCCCACAGGCCCGCCGCCGTCAGCACCGCGATCGAGGGTTGCAGGAAAGCGGTGCTGCGCAGATCGGCCCCCTCGGCCGCCTCATCCGTGACGGGCGGGGTCGGATCGACGCAGATCACGGCGTAACCCGCCGCCCCAAAGGCCGCCGCCGCTGCAAGCCCCGCCACGCCGCCGCCCGAGATAAGGATATCGGTCTTGATCATGGGCCAAGTTTACGGCGGCTGACCGGAAAAGCGAAGGGCCAAAGCGCCTTAACCAAGGGCGGACAGAAAGGCCGCAAGGTCATGGGTGTGATGATGGATATGGCGCGCCTTTGCGGGTTCGGGCGCCACATGCACGGTGCGCAGACCCATCGCATGGGGCGCGCGCAGATTGCGCGGATCATCCTCGAACATGGCGGCGCAGGTCGGATCCAGCCCGTCCAGCGCAAAGACCGTTTGAAAGGCTTCCGCCTCGGGTTTTGGCAGAAATCCTGCATGTTCAATGCCATAGATCGCATCGAACTGGCCCGAAAGGCCCCGCGCCTCCAGCACCCTTGCCGCGTAATCCGCCCCACCATTGGTATAGACGATCCGCCGCCCCGGCAGATCACCCAAGGCCCTGGCCAGCGCCGGGTCCGGCGGCAGGACGGAAAAGTCGATGTCATGGACATCGGTCAGATAGGGGCCGGGGGCCGCGCCATGTTCGCGCATCAGCCCGGCCAATGTGGTGCCGTATTTGTCCCAGTAGTGCTGGCGCAGGCGGTTCGCCTCGGTCCGCCCCACCGACAATTCGCGCATCACCCAATTGGTCATCCGCACCTCGATCTGATCGAACAGGCGATAGTTCGGCGGGTAAAGCGTGTTGTCCAGGTCAAAGACCCAGGTGGTGACATGGGCGAAAAGCTGTTTCATGTGGCCATGACTACAGGCTTGCCGGGCCTGCGACAACGGGCGGGTTGTGGGCGCGGGGCATGGGCGCTAGGTTTGGTGCAAAACAGGGGCTGCATGTGCCGAAAGATGCCTATACGCTGATCCTTGACGCCATCGAGGCGGGGTCCTTCAAACCCGGCGACCGGCTGGTGGAATCCGAACTTGCCGACCGGTTCGGCGTGTCGCGCACCCCGGTGCGCGAGGCGCTGCAGCGGCTGGAAACCCAAGGCATGTTGGCGCGCGATGGCCGCAGCCTGATGGTGGCCTCGCTGGACCACAACCAGTTGTCGGAACTTTATACCGTCCGTGGCGAGCTGGAGGGTCTGGCCGCCCGCCTGGCCGCCCGTCATGCCAGCGCGGAAGAGCTGAACGTCCTGCGCCTGATGGTCAGCGAGGACCGCGCCCTGATCGGGGCGGATCCGCGCCTTCTAAGCCGCGCCAACAAGCGATTTCATCACCAGATCCATCTGGCATCGCACAACCGTTTTCTGATCCAGCAGCTGGATCTGGTTCACCGCGCCATGGCCCTGATGGCCACGACGTCTTTTGCCGCCGAGGGGCGCGACGAGCCGGCACTGCTGGAACATGAAAAGATCGTGGCCGCGATCGAGGCGCGCGATGGCGATGCGGCCTATGCGGCCCTCAAGGCCCATATCTCAAAGGCTTACGAGACGCGCCTGCGCATTGATGCGGGCGAGGTCAAGTTGCGCTAGGTGTTCAGTCCCGGCATTTGATGGATCGGGTTTAGGATGAACCTTTCGGGTTCGATTGTCCATTGTTTGCAGATGAACTCGTAAGGCGTGAGCCCGTTCAGCGTCTTGAGCCTTCGGGCGAAGTTGTAGGTTGCGAGGAAATCGGTGAGGTGCGTGCGTAGCTGGTCGTGGCTTTCGTAATGGAAGCGTTTGACGGTCGCCTCCTTGATCGTGCGGTTCATCCGCTCGAC
>JAYSWK010000646.1:0-6512 GCA_043718085.1 Rhodobacterales bacterium | reverse complement strand
CCGCCGATCAGGCCGAGGCCCGACAGAATTTGCGCCGGACGGTAGCTGCCCTCACCGGCAAGCCTGGTCGCCACGGCACCGCCCAGCACGGTGAAGGCGGCGCGGTAGATCGCGGCAACGGCGAACAACGGGTCGGACATCGCTGCGCTGACCGGCGGGAACACCCCCAGGCCGTGCAGGATGGCATCGGTCCCGACCGACAGCAGCGCCACAGTCACAAAGCCCGCCGCAACCGCCAGAACCCGTCGCAAAAGCGGGCTCATGGCGCGCGCCCGGCCAGGACCGCGTCCAGTTTGCCCAGTTCCAACTCCCATCCCATGCGCTGGCGTTCGCACCATTCGGCATCATGCATGCGCTGGAAGGACAGTTGCATTTCGGCTTGATCGCCCAGAGTGTTGAATTCGACGGCCAAAGCGGTGGAATAGGGTGCGACGCCGGGCACGAAATCGACCAGATGTTCATAGGCGAGACGTTTCAGCGGCGTCACCTCGGAATAGGTCACGGCGGCGCGTGTGGCGACGGGCATGCCATTGACCTGCATGAAGGCGACCATTTCGGGCTGATGCGCGGTCATCGTGTAGTGCAGCCTGCCCCCCGCGCGCAGGTCGATGGCCTGGACCGTCACGACAAAACCGGGCGGCCCCCACCAGCTTTCGATGCCTTTGGCCGTGGTCCACAGCGCCCAGAGATCGTCCAGCGGCGCCCGGAGGCGCCGGGTCAGAGAGAAGCGTTCGCCTTCCGGCAGGGTCGAGACATCGGGGATCATGGGCGGTCCTTGTCAAGTTGCAGTGCGGTCAAGGCCCCGGCAAAGCGGTCAAGCCTTGCGGTCCAGAGGGCGCGGTAGGTGGACATCCAGGTGTCCAGTTCGGCAAATGGTTCAGGGCACAGGGCATAAAGGCGGCGCTGGCCATCGGCCCGCACCTGCACCACCCCGGCCTGGTGCAGGATGCGCAGGTGGCGCGAGACGCCCGATTGCGCGATGCCCGCCCGTTGCACGATGTCGCCCACGGCGGTTTCGCCGGTTTTCAGCGCCTCGACAATGGCAAGGCGGGTGGGGTCGGCCATCAAGGGCAGGAGGGCGGGTATATTCGTCATGATGTATATACATAACTATGTATTTCTTTGGGTCAATGGTTTTTTCCGCCCGGCTTTGACTTCGATCATGGCGCGCGGGGCGAAACCGGTGCGTTCTGGCCTTGGTCGATACGGACCGGGATGAGGCAGGGGGCAGCAATGGCGCATATCGTGGTGCTTGGGGCAGGTCTGGGCGGGTCGATCCTGGCCTTTGAGTTGAAAGATCAATTGCGGCCCGTGGACCGCATCACGGTGGTGACCAAGGATCCCAACTATCACTTCGTCCCCTCGAACCCCTGGGTTGCGGTGGGCTGGCGGGACCGGGCGGATATTTCGGTCGATCTGGCCCCGACGCTGGCCAGGAAGGGCATTGATTTCAAGCCGGTTGCGGCCGAAAGGTTGCACCCCGAGGAAAACCGCATCGCGCTGGTCGATGGCAGTTCGCTGAGCTACGATTATCTGGTGATCGCCACCGGGCCAGAGCTGGCCTTTGACGAAATTGCGGGGTTGGGGCCGGACGGGTTTACCCAGTCGATCTGCCATATCGACCATGCCGTGCAGGCGCATGACGCCTTTGAGGCCTTTTGCAAGAACCCCGGGCCGATCGTGATTGGCGCGGCGCAGGGGGCCAGCTGCTTTGGCCCGGCCTATGAGTTTACATTCATTCTGGAAACCGAACTGCGCCGCCGCAAGATCCGCGACAAGGTGGCGATGACCTATGTGACGCCGGAACCCTATATCGGCCATCTGGGGCTGGACGGGGTGGGGGATACCAAGGGATTGCTGGAATCGGAAATGCGCGCGCGGCATGTCAAATGGCTGACCTCGACCCGGATCAAGCGGGTGGAGGCGGGGCAGATGGTGGTGGAAGAGGTGGGCGAGGATGGGGTGGCCAGGCCGGAAAAGGTGCTGCCCTTTGCCTATTCGATGATCCTGCCGGCCTTTCGGGGCATCGCGGCGCTTGCCGGGATCGACGGCCTGTCCAATCCGCGGGGCTTTACGCTGATCGACAAGCGTCAGCGCAATCCAAAATACCGCAACATCTTTGCCGTGGGCGTCTGCGTGGCCATCCCGCCTATTGGCCCGACACCCGTCGCCTGCGGCGTGCCCAAGACCGGTTTCATGATTGAAAGCATGGTAACGGCCACCGCCCGGAACATCGGCGCGTTGCTGCGTGGGCAAGAGCCTGATCAGATGGGCACCTGGAACGCCTTTTGTCTGGCGGATTTCGGGGATACGGGCGTGGCCTTTGTGGCCCAGCCGCAAATTCCGCCGCGCAACGTGAACTGGTCGTCCAGCGGCAAATGGGTGCATCTGGCCAAGGTCGGGTTCGAGAAATACTTCCTGCGCAAGATCAGGACCGGTGTCTCGGAACCGTTTTACGAAGCCTTGGCATTGAAGGCCTTGGGGATCGACAAGCTGAAGGCCACGACCAAGGGTTAGGCCCTGCCCCGGGCTTGCCTGCGTGCGGCAAGTGTGAATAGTCGCCGTCAAAGCCTGTCCGGTTCATATGGAATCGAAATTCGCGGCCTCTCGCAGGTGCTCGAACGCGATTTTCGATCGACTTTCTTCGATGAGAACCAGACAGGCTCTAAGCGAAGGGGGCGGAATGGACGCGGATTTTCTGATCATTGGCGGCGGGATTGCCGGGGTTTCGGCGGCGGCGCGGTTGTCCGAGCTGGGTCGCGTGCTGCTGCTGGAGGGCGAGGACCATCTGGCGCACCACGCCTCGGGCCGGTCGGCGGCGATGTACGAGCCCTACTATGGGCTGCCGGCGGTGGTGGGGCTGTCGATGGCCTCGGGTGATTTCCTGCGGGCCATTCCGGGGGTTTTGGCGACGCGCGGCCTGCTGATGCTGGCCAAGTCCGATCAGATGGACGTGTTGCGCGACGAGATGGACAAGATGAACCTGACCGCAATCTCGACCGAAGCGGCGCGGGCCATGGTGCCGATCCTGAACCCCGAAACGGTGGCCGGTGCCGCGTCAGGCGCGTCTGGCTGGGATCTGGACACCGATCTTCTGATCCAGACGTTTCTGCGCATCGCCAAGGGCAATGGCGCGCAAGTGCTGACCCGCGCGCGGGTCTCGGCGATTTCCAAGGTGGCGGGGGGCTGGCAGGTCGCCTCGGCAGCGGGCACGTTCACGGCAAGCACGCTGATCAATGCGGGCGGGGCCTGGGTGGATGAGGTGGCCAAGATGGCGGGCATCCGTCCACTGGGCTTTCAGCCGCTTCGCCGGTCCATGGCGCGCATCCCGGCGCCGGGGGGCTTGGATGTCAGCCGCTGGCCGATGATACATGGCGTGGGCGACAGCTGGTATGCCAAGCCGGACGCCGGGGCGCTGATTGTGTCGCCGTCAGAAGAGGACCCGATGGCGCCGCATGACGCCTTTGCCGATGACATGGTGCTGGCCGAGGGGCTGGCGCGGTATGAAGAGATGGTGACCGAGCCTGTGACACGGCTGATCAGCAATTGGGCGGGCTTGCGCACCTTTGCGCCGGACCGGGCGTTGGTGATCGGGCGGGATGTGCGGGAGCCGAGCTTTTTCTGGCTGGCCGGGCAAGGCGGCTATGGGTTCCAATCCTCGCCCGCGGCCAGCCAGCTTGCGGCGGATCTGATCGGCGGGCGCGCGCCGCAGATCGGGGCGGATCTGGTGGCGGCTTTGGCGCCGGGGCGGTTCGGATGAGCCTGACCCTGCCAGACAGCGCGGCGGACGTGACGCCGGACGGCCGCAGGCATGCGCCATCGGCCGCGCGCAATGCCGGGCCGATTCTGGAGGTCTTGCGGCAAGAGTTGCCAGCGAAGGGGCGGCTTTTGGAAATAGCCTCGGGCACCGGGCAGCACGCTGCCGCCTTTGCCACGGCCTTGCCCGGGATCGACTGGCAGCCGACCGATGTGAACCCAGACAATCTGACCTCGATCCGCGCCTGGAGCGAGGCGCCCAACTTGCGCCCGCCGGTGGTGCTGGATGCAACGGCACCGGGTTGGGCCCTGACGCACCGGCCAGTGGAGGCTGTGCTGGTGGTCAATCTTTTGCACCTGATCGCGATGCCTGCGGTGCGGACCCTGCTGGCCGAGGCGGCGGCGGCCCTGGGGCCGGGCGGGGTATTTCTGATCTATGGCCCCTTTCTGCGCGACGGGCGCGCCACATCCGAGGGGGATGCGGCGTTTGACGCATCGCTGCGCGCGCAGGACCCGGCCATTGGCTACAAGGATGTGGCAGAGATCACCGAGGCGCTGCGCGGCCATGCCTTGTGGGTGGCACGGCATGAGATGCCCGCCAACAATCTGATGCTGGTGGCCCGCAAACCGGGACCCACCGCTTACGCGCCCGGCTGAACCAGTTCGGCCAACCGCTGGGCCGCAGGGGTCAGCGCGACCTGACGTCGCGAGATCATGCCATAGGGTTCGACCACGATCCCCAGATCCTGCGGCAGGATGGCCAGACCCAAACCGGAAAACTGCCGCGCGATGGATCGAGAAACGGCTGCCACGGCATCCGACCGCTGCAACAAAGCCAATGTCAGCATGAATGATGACGTGGCGACCCGGAGGCGTGGCCTGGGCAGGCCAAGCGCCTGCAGCCGGGCCAGAACGGTGCGGGTCAGAAGCGATCCCGCCTCGGGCATCACCCAATCCAGCGCCAAGATCTGCGCCAAGTCGCCCGAAAGTGCGGGATGACCGGGGCGGGTGATCAGATCGACCGGCTCGGCCTCAAGCGCCGCATAGGTCAGGCCCTGGTCCGCTGCGCGTTCGGGCATGCGACCCATAGCGAAATCCAGCCGCCCGGCCAGAACCTGATCACACAGGGCATCCGAGGGTGCGACCACGACGTCAATGCTGACATTGGGATGGCTTTCCCGCAAAACCTCCAATGCGGGCAGGACACGGTCCAGCGCGGCCCCGGTCACGGTGCCGACTCGCACCTGGCCCACCCCGCCCGCGGCGATTTCGGCCAGATCGCGGGCGGCGTCATCCAGTTCGATGCCGATGCGCTGCGCCCTTTGGGCCAAGGCACGGCCCAGCGCGGTCATCTCGATCCCACGGCCCGAGCGTTCATGGACGGCATGGCCGATGATCCGCTCGACCTCGGCCACCAGTCTGGACGCGGCGGGTTGCGAGATGCCGATGCTGGCGGCGGCCTGGGTCAGTTGCCCGGCCTCGGCCAAAGCCGCCAAAAGGCGCAAATGGCTGATCTTCAGCCCCTTGCGCAGCAAAAGGTCCGAGGCGCGTGGTAACAGCATATCAAATCCGGCATGATTTCATTCCCAATCATCATTTGACGGATATGCCGGGACGCTGCAAGTCTTGCAGGATCGCGCCCGAAGGCGCCCTGTCCATGAAAGCCCCAAGATGACCTTCAAACCTGCCGAATGGCCCCGCAAACTGCGTTCGCAAACCTGGTTCGGCGGCACGTCCAAGGACAATATCTATCACCGGGGCTGGATGAAGAACCAAGGCTTTCCGCCTGATCTGTTCGACGGCCGCCCGGTCATCGGCATTCTGAACACCTGGTCGGAACTGACGCCCTGCAACGCGCATCTGAATGATCTGGCGCAAAGGGTGAAGCATGGGATTTACGAGGCGGGCGGGTTTCCGGTTGAAGTGCCGGTGTTCTCGACCTCGGAATCGGCTTTTCGCCCCACCGCGATGATGTTTCGCAACCTGGCCGCCATGGCGGTTGAGGAGCAGATGCGCGGCCAGCCGATGGATGGCTGCGTGCTTCTGGTCGGCTGCGACAAGACCACGCCCAGCCTGCTGATGGCGGCGGCGTCAACCGACCTGCCCTCGATCATCGTGACGGGTGGGCCGATGCTGAACGGATACTACAAGAACGAACGTGTGGGATCGGGCACGCATCTGTGGAAATTTTCCGAGGCTGTGAAGGCCGGGACCATGACCAAGGAGGAGTTTGTCGAGGCCGAGGCCTCGATGAGCCGCAGCCCCGGGTCGTGCAACACGATGGGCACGGCCAGCACCATGGCCTCGATGGCGGAAGCCTTGGGCATGGCGCTGTCGGGCAACGCGGCCATTCCGGCGGTGGACAGCCGGCGCCGGGTGATGGCGCAGCTGACCGGGCGGCGCATCGTGCAGATGGTCAAGGATGATCTGAAGCCTTCGGACATCCTGAAGAAAGAGGCGTTTGAAAACGCGATCCGCACCAATGCGGCGATTGGGGGCAGCACCAATGCCGTGATCCACCTTCTGGCGATTGCGGGCCGCGTCGGGGTGGATCTGACGCTGGACGACTGGGACCGTTGTGGACGCGACGTGCCGACCATCGTGAACCTGATGCCGTCGGGCAAGTATCTGATGGAAGAGTTCTTTTATGCCGGTGGTCTGCCCGTGGTGATCAAGCGGCTGGGTGAGGCGGGCCTTTTGCACAAGAATGCGCTGACCGTGTCGGGCCAGACGGCGTGGGAGCAGGTCAAGGATGT
>JAYSWK010000645.1:0-2604 GCA_043718085.1 Rhodobacterales bacterium | reverse complement strand
ATCGCGCTGCGCGATGCCGAAGGCGTCATTCTGGCCGTGATGACCGTCACCGACAAATGGACCCCGAACAAGAAGGTCGAGGCCGAAAAGGTTTTTGGCTATGGCGCCGATGATCTGGCCCATCCGGCCATCAACTATCTGCACAATGTCGCAGGCCCCGTCTATCTGGGTGGCCCGATCCAAGGGCTGCAGGCCCCGATCCACTATGACTTCAAATCGCGCCGCGACACGCCGAACGAATTGCGCGCCTATTTCCGCAAGGTCGGCTGGGACAAGGTCGTGGCCTTCCAGACCCGCAACCCCCTGCACCGCGCCCACCAGGAATTGACCTTCCGCGCCGCGCGCGAGGCGCAGGCCAACCTGCTGATCCATCCCATCGTCGGCATGACCAAGCCCGGCGATGTCGACCATTTCACCCGCGTGCGCTGCTACGAGGCGGTGATCGACAAATACCCGCAATCCACCACCACCATGTCCTTGCTGAACCTGGCGATGCGCATGGCTGGCCCGCGTGAGGCCGTCTGGCACGGGCTGATCCGCCGCAACCACGGCTGCACCCACTTCATCGTCGGCCGCGACCATGCCGGACCCGGCAAGAACAGCCAGGGCCGCGATTTCTACGGCCCCTACGACGCCCAGACCCTGTTCACCGAATATGAATCCGAGATCGGCGTGAAGATGGTCGATTTCAAACACATGGTCTATGTTGCTGAAAAGGCAAGCTATTACCCGGCCAATGAAGTGCCGGAAGGCTCGACGATCCTGGACATTTCCGGCACCGAACTGCGCCGCCGCCTGCGCGAAGGTCTGGACATTCCGGAATGGTTCTCGTTCCCCGAAGTTGTGACGCAACTGCGCAAGACCTCGCCCGCGCGTGACAAGCAGGGCTTTACCGTGTTCTTCACGGGCCTCAGCGGCTCGGGCAAATCGACCATTGCGAACGCTCTGATGGTCAAGCTGATGGAGATGGGCGGCCGTCCCGTGACCCTTCTGGACGGCGATGTGGTGCGCAAGCACCTGTCGTCGGAACTGGGCTTTTCCAAAGAGCACCGCGATATCAACATCAAGCGCATCGGCTATGTCGCGTCCGAGATCACCAAGAACGGTGGCATCGCGATCTGTGCGCCCATCGCGCCCTATACCGCAACCCGCCGCGCCGTGCGCGAGATGATCGAAGCCTACGGCGCCTTTATCGAGGTCCATGTCGCGACCACGGTGGAACAATGCGAAAAGCGCGACCGCAAGGGCCTCTACAAACTGGCGCGTGAGGGCAAGATCAAGGAATTCACCGGGATCTCTGACCCCTATGAACTGCCGACCAAGGCCGAACTGGTGCTGGAAACCGAGGGGCTTGAGGTTGATCACTGCGCCCATCAGGTCATTCTGAAGCTGGAAAGCATGGGCCTGATCAGGGCCTGAGGGCTGCCCCGCGACTTTAAGTCGGGTGGACAAGACCCTTCGGCGCCAAGGACTCAGGGTGAAGCAATTTCATTGCCTCACCTTGGATTCCCTGCTTTCATCTTTGGGGTAAGGCACTGAAGTGGGCAACCGATGGCAATTTACGACCTTGTGCTGCAATCGCTTCTGTCGATCCGCTGGGCAATTGCGGATTTGATCTATCCTGCGGTTTTCTTTCTGTTGTTGGGCTATCTGGTCAAGGGACAGCAGCTTTGGCAGGATATCCGTCGCGCGCGGCTCGAAACCGTTCTGAACCTTCAGATTATCCTGTTCAATGCAGCCTTTTTGGTGCCGGTCATTGCGCTCGCGAATCAAGCGATGAGCGCGTTCATCTCGGCCCATGGATTGTTTCTGGTCCCCCAGACATTCTGGGCCGCTTTGCCCGCCTGGCTCACCTTCGGCGTGGCGATCTTCCTGAGTGACTTCATCGGCTATTGGCGCCACCGACTGGAGCACAGCCCATTGTTGTGGCCAGCCCATGCCGTCCATCATTCCGACACACAGATGACCTGGCTTTCCTTGGAACGCTTTCACCCCATCAACCGGATCTCGACTTTTGTGATTGATACCGGCGTCCTGCTGATCTTGGGGTTACCGCCAGCCGCAGCCTTGGCGGCTTCCCTGGTTCGGCACTATTATGGCTTTTTCATTCATGCAGATCTGCCTTGGACATATGGGGCATTTGGCAAGATCTTCGTGTCGCCGGCCATGCATCGCTGGCATCACGCAATGGACCCGAAAGCCTTCAACACGAATTTTGCCACGGTGTTCTCGATCTTTGACCGGGCTTTCGGCACGTTCCGCGTCCCGGGCCCCTGCACGGTGCCGCTGGGCGTGTCCGAACCCTTGGGTCAGACCCTGCGCAGCCAGTTGGGCTACGGTCTGAACCCTCGGACCTATCGCAGGCTGTTTGGACGCAACTGAACCGGGCCGTCGGGTTCGTGCCGCCAAAGGACCCAGTGTTGGCAGCCAGTCAGTGCACCGAAACCGGGGCCATGTCGTGCTCGCGGGCCAGCGCGAAGGCCAGGTTGCGGTCGGCGACCAGAGCCAGCCTTTCGCCATTGGGCCGGTGCACGGCATAGATCGTCTCAAACCCTTCGGCCTGATCTTGCAGATGCTGCGGCAGGTCGGCCACGGCGATTTCGC
>JAYSWK010000644.1:0-2607 GCA_043718085.1 Rhodobacterales bacterium | reverse complement strand
GCATAATCGGCGGGGGCGTCGCCCAGCTGGCCGTCATGTTCGATGCTGGCCAAGGCATTTTCCCACGATGCCCAGGCACGGGCAAAGCGGGTTTCCATCATGAAGTCACCTGAAAACAGCCGCCGATGATAGGCCGCGATCAAATCTCCGCGTTCCGCCTCGGGGATCAGGTTCGAAAAGTTCCGCCACAGATCCGGCCAAAACGCCGCCGCCCCACCGCCGTAAAACCAGTTCAGTTCTGCTTGGGTCATCAAGAACACGCCGCGCAAAACCAGATGGGCCACACGGGCCGGATGGGCCTGCGCATAAAGAAGACCGAGGGTCGCACCCCAACTGCCGCCAAAGATGATCCAGCGGCCGATCCCCAAAGCTTCGCGGATCCTCTCTATATCGGCAACCAGATGCCAGGTTGTGTTTGCATCGACTCCGGCGTGGGGGCGCGACTTGCCGCAGCCGCGTTGATCGAACAGCACGATCCGGTAGAACTCGGGGTCGAAATAACGCCGCATTGCGGGCGAGCAGCCGCCCCCCGGGCCACCATGCAGAACCACGACAGGCAGGCCATCGGGATGCCCACATTGCTCGACATAGATACTGTGGCCGTCACCGACATCCATCATCCGTTGATCGAAGGGTTCGATCTGCGGATAAAGTGTGACGCCTGCGCGCTTTTGCCCTGCGATCCGGTCCATGAAACCACTATATAAGTCTTTCAGAACCACCGCCACCCGGAGCGAATGATGAGCACCCTTAACACCGTTGATCCCGCCGAAGTGGCGAAGTTCGAAGCGATGGCGGCCGAATGGTGGGATCCGGCGGGCAAGTTCAAGCCGCTGCATTTGATGAATCCGGTCCGGCTTGACTACATCACCCGCCAGATAGCGGCCGAATTCCGGCGTGATCTGACCAAACCTGCGCCCTTCACCGGCCTGCGACTATTGGACATCGGCTGCGGCGGCGGGCTTTTGTCAGAGCCGATGGCGCGGCTGGGGGCTACGGTTGTAGGGGCCGATGCGGCGGCGCGGAACATCCCGGTGGCCCAACTTCATGCCGAAACGCAAGGTCTGGCGATTGATTACCGCCATACCACGGCCGAGGCGCTGGCCGAAGCCGACGAGGTGTTTGATATCATCCTGAACATGGAGGTGATCGAGCATGTCGCTGACCCGCAAGGGTTCGTGACCACTTGCCGCACACTTCTGAAACCGGGTGGTTTGATGGTTTGTTCGACCCTGAACCGCAATGCGAAAAGCTTCCTCGCGGCGATCATCGGGGCGGAATGGGTGATGCGCTGGCTGCCCAAAGGCACGCATGACTGGGCGAAATTCATCACCCCGGACGAGCTGTTCGCCTTTATCCGGCAGGCGGGACTTGATCCCGTCGATCGCAAGGGCTTTGTCTTTAACCCAATCAGTTGGCAGTGGTCGATTTCGGACCGCGATCTTGCAGTGAATTATGTCAGCACCAGCATTCGGCGTTAGATTGATTTGTCGCATTTCGGGCGGAAAAACCGGACCCCACTTTTTCCTGAAATGCGCTAATCGCTTTCGCTCAGCCTGATCCGCAGATCACGCAACACCGGCAGAGCAGCGCGGACCTTGTCGGCGCCGATGGATTTGACCACATCGCCGATCAAAGGGGTGATCGCCGCCAAGGCGGCATTACGCGCCGAACGTCCCGAGGGGCTGATCGACACGAATTTGCGCCGCGCATCGTCCCAGTCGGGGCGGATATGCACATGGCCCGCCCATTCCAGTTTCGACAGCGTGTTGGTCATGGCGCCGCGCGTCACATGGAAGGCATCTGCCAATTGTGCGGGGCTGCGTTCATCGGCCAGATGCGCAAGATGGTTGAGAACCGAGAAATGGCTCAGCTCCATGCCTTTGGGCAGCGCCCGCGACAGCCGGTTGCGTGCCAGCTGGTCGGCGGTGAAAATCTCTGAAAACAGCGCAACTGCCAAAGCTTCGGTCGGATCGCTCATTCTGGCCCCCAAAAGTCGCGATCATGGGTCAGCGACGGGACGCGGCCACGGGCTTTGGCCACCGCGTGCATGTCAATATCGACCAGAGTGACGCCAACCTCTGCGCCGCCATCGGCCAGAACCTCCCCCCAGGGGGCGACCGCCAGCGAATGTCCGTGCGTCCTGCGCGACCGGCCGGAATGGGCGGCATGGGCGCCGCATTGCGCCGGGGCCAGCACATAGGCGCCATTTTCGATGGCACGGGCACGCAGCAGGCTTTCCCAGTGCGCCGCGCCCGTCGTGTCATTGAACGCGGCTGGCACGGTCAGGATCTGCGCGCCTGCCTTGGCCAGGCGACGGTAAAGCTGTGGGAAGCGCAGGTCGTAACAGACGCTCATGCCAATCCTGGCGAAGGGCGTTTCGGCCAGAACTGCCTGTGTGCCGGGGCGATAGCCCGCCGATTCGCGATATTGCTCGGTCTCTGAAACGTTCACGTCGAACATATGGATCTTGTCGTAGCGGGCCGTGATTTCCCCGCCGGGCGCAATCAGGAAGGATCGGTTGGCAAAACGCCCGTCCGGGTCTTCGGTCTTTAACCCGAGCGAACCAATCATGAGCCAGATACCCAACCGCTCAGCTTCGACCCG
>JAYSWK010000643.1:0-2608 GCA_043718085.1 Rhodobacterales bacterium | reverse complement strand
GGCCCAGGGCCGTTTCCACACCGCCTGCGCAAAAGCGTCGTTCGTCGCGGCAAATTCGCCCGACAGCCATGCAGCCCGCTCGGGCGTCAACACGGCATAGGGCGGATCCACAATCGCCAACCCGGCAATCGCTTTGACCGCGGCAAGATAGGCCGCGCGGCCCAATTCACCCTGGTTGTTGGCCCCGCCGGACTGGTCCTTGATCAGGCTGACAAGGCGTCGGCACAAGGCGACCAGCAGCACGCCGTCCATGTCGTTCACCCGGCCGGGCCGGGCAAAATCCGCCACCACCTGCGGCGTCAGACCCTTTGCCAGACCATGGCGCGCCAGAATTTCGGCCGTGCTGGCCATGAAGTCCGCCTCGACCCCGTTTTCCCTTACCGCCTGCGAATAGGGCCGGAAATGATGCACGCCCCAGCCATGCAACGTGGCATCGGTCAGGCTGTCATAGTGCAGCGTGCCATGCAGATTGCCCTCTTCCAAGGCTTCGCCCGGCGCCACCTCGCGCTGCATGGCATCGCAGAATGCGTCAAACGACGCATAGGCCCGGCCGATCTTGCACTGCTGGGCATAAGCCGCGGCCAGCCTTTGCGGCTGGTCGCACAGATAGGTCACCGTCTCGATCTTATAACCGGCTGCGGTCAGATAGTCCCAGATCAGGTTCTTTCGGTTGTAAAACAACGCCTTGAACAGATACTCGGCCGACAGCAACAGCACCTCGTGCTGGGTTTCGCCGATGTGCCTGTGCAACTGGTGCAGGAAAGTCCCCGCCCGCGGCGCCTTCACGCCCTTGGCCACAAGCTGCATCGCCCGCCCATGATAGGATGTCATCCAGGGCACGGCCTCCGGGCTGCCCGCAGGTCGGGTCAGCACCGGATACAGCACCCCCTGCGCCGCCAGTGCCTGGGCATTGGCGGCCAGATAGGTTTGCAACGCGCTTGAGCCGGTCCTGGGCTGCCCGACGTGCAGGATGCAAAGTTTCATGCCCTACCCCCCCAAACCAATGGTCAGCCGCCCAGGAAATCGACCTTGCCGATCTCGACCCCGTTTGCCCGCAGGATCGCATAGGCCGTGGCCAGGTGGAAATAAAAGTTGGGCAGCGCATAGCCCTGGTAATATTGCAGCGCCGGAAAGGTCAGCTCGCGCGGGCCCGCCTTGACGCTGATCGTGCGGCCATCAGCCTCGGCAAAAGCCTCTGCCGGCAGGGTCTGGATGAAGGCGATGGTCTTGGCGATGCGCGCCTTCAGGTCCGCCAATGTCGTTTCGTCATCGGCAAAGCTGGGGTTGTCCATCCCGGCCAGTCGCGCCGACATGCCCTTGGCATGATCGCAGGCGATGGTGATTTGGCGCCACAAGGGCAGCATGTCGGCGATCAGACGCAGTTGCGGAATAACGTCGGGCTTCAGCTTTCTGGCCTCGGCATGGGCTTCGGCCTTGTCAAGTATCTTGGTCATGGCCGTCAGGGAATGGATCAGTGCGGGAACGGGCGATTGCATGGGAACCTCTTTGGTTGCAGCTTGGGTCCTGTCCGAAAAAAGGGGAAATCCGGTTTTCGCCAAGACAGGCACGCGTGACAGATGCCCTTTTCCGCGCCGAATGCAAGGGGCAAGCCATGTCTGCCAGATGGGTGGTTTCGCGCAGTCAAATCCTTTCTTTTTGGTTAACAAAATTTGCTATCTTACGGATATAAAACGAAAAAGAACGGTGTCAAAAGATTTAACGCCCCCCTGTTTTGCCCCCCAGGACCCCGCTTTCGACCGCGCAAAAGCGTCAGCCAGCCCAAAACCCGGCGACCGATCCTCCGGCTGTCGCCCGCCCTGGTCCAACCGCACCCGCTTCCACATCTGGACAAGCCCCTTGCCATCGGGCAGGACTGCCTCGGCAGTTCGGGAGGCGTTGATGCATGTATTGGTAACGGGTGGTGCGGGTTATATCGGGGCACATGCCTGCAAGGCCCTGGCACGGGCAGGCTTTACACCCGTGGCCTTTGACAACCTCTCGACCGGCTGGGCCGAAGCCGTGAAATTCGGCCCCCTCGTGCAAGGCGACCTGCTCGACCGGGCCAGCATCGACGCCGCCTTCGCCCGCTATCAGCCCGTGGCCGTCATGCATTTCGCGGCCCTGTCGCTGGTCGGCGAAAGCATGTCCAATCCAGGCAAATACTGGCGCACCAATGTGACCGGATCGTTGAACCTGATCGAGGCATCCCTGGCCGCGGGCTGCCGCAACGTCGTCTTCTCCTCGACCTGCGCCACCTATGGTGATCAGGATGGCGTGACGCTGGACGAGGATACGCCGCAAACGCCGATCAACGCCTATGGCGGCTCCAAGAAGGCCATTGAAGAGATTTTGCGCGACTTTTCCAAAAGCGACGGTCTGAACCACGTCATCTTCCGCTATTTCAACGTGGCCGGTGCCGACCCCGAAGCCGAGGTGGGCGAACAGCACGTCCCCGAAACCCACCTCATCCCCCTGATGCTGGATGCCATCGACGGCAAGCGCCCGGCACTGACCGTCTTTGGCTCGGACTACGCCACGCCCGACGGCACCTGCATTCGCGACTATGTCCATGTGTCCGATCTGGTCGATGCCCATGTGCTTGGCCTGC
>JAYSWK010000642.1:0-2613 GCA_043718085.1 Rhodobacterales bacterium | reverse complement strand
GCCATGATCGCCGCGTCCAAGCTGGCGGACGGCGAATATATCCGCCGCCTGATGGTTGCCGAGGCGCGCTTTTTCACCCTGTCCTTCGACGAGGACGTAGTGATCTATGCGGGCGGGCTGGAGCTGGCCTGCCCGGTGCATGTCGGCGTCTGAACAACCGATTTTCCTGATGCGACACGCAATGCCAGGTCGTCCCCAAGCGGGCACTTGGCAAAGTCGTTTTGTATCAATGGCCTGCCAGCCATTGTTCATGTGAAATTCGCCCCTTTCGCGGTACGGCTGCGCGATCATGGTTAGGGGCCGGTCAATTTCCAAAAGCCAACCCCTTGATTTTACATAGGTTTCAAAAGCGTCCAGATCTGGACGCCCGCCCTTGTCACGGTGGAAACAAGGCTTCACTCTTGGCCAAAGGGAGAATCCGATGAACCATGACGAGTTGCGCCACTGGTCCAAGATCGCCGCCGACTGGACCCATGACTATCACGCCACCCTGCGCGACCGCCCGGTGCGCCCCCCCCTGATCCCCGGCGCAATATCCCGCCAATTGCCCGCCAATGCCCCCGAAAACCCCGAACCGATGGCGACCATCTTTGATGATTTCGCCCGGATCGTGCCGCCCGGCATGACCCATTGGCAGCATCCGCGCTTCTTTGCCTATTTCCCCGCCAATGCCTCGCCCGCCTCGATGCTGGCCGAACAACTGGCCAACGCGATGGCCGCGCAGGGGATGTTGTGGCAAACCTCGCCCGCCGCAACCGAGATCGAACAGGTCATGATCGGCTGGCTGCGCGATGCGCTGGGTCTGCCTGCGGCGATGACGGGCACGATCCACGACAGCGCCACGACGGCGACACTTTCGGCGGTGCTGACCATGCGCGAAGCGGCACTTGGCTGGGCGGGCAACACGGCGGGCCTGTCAGGCCAGGCCCGTTTGCGCATCTATGCCTCGGCTCAGACCCATTCGTCGGTCGACAAGGCGGTGCGGATTGCGGGCATTGGTCAGGACAATCTGGTCAAGGTGCCGACCGATGCCAGCTTTTCGATGGACCCCGCCGCACTGGCCGCCGCCATTGCCGCCGACCGTGCTGCAGGTCTGCTGCCCGCCGGGGTCGTTCTGTGCTGCGGCGGCACATCCATCGGCGCGTTTGACCGGATCGCGGATTGCATTGCCGTGGCGAAAGCACAGGATCTGCCGGTTCATGTCGATGCGGCCTGGGCCGGGTCCGCCATGATCTGCCCCGAGTTTCGCGCGCTTTGGGCCGGGATCGAGGGCGCGGACAGCATCGTCTTCAACCCGCACAAATGGCTTGGCGCGCAGTTTGATTGCGCGGTGCAATTTCTGGCCGACCCGGCGCGGCAAATCAGGACTTTGGGCCTGCGCCCGACCTATCTGGAAACGGCGGGGCGGGAAGATGTTGTCAATTTCAACGAATGGACCGTGCCATTGGGCCGTCGGTTTCGCGCCCTGAAGTTGTGGTTCACCTTGCGCGCCTATGGGTTAGAGGGGTTGCGCGGGCGGATCCGCAATCATGTGATCTGGGCGCAGGAATTGGCCCAGGTTCTGGCCGCCCTGCCTGGGGTCAAGATCACAACCAAGCCTGCATTGTCGCTGTTCACCTTTGCTTTGGCGGACGACACCCGAACCGAGGCGCTGTTGAACCGGATCAATGATGAGGGGCATATCTATCTGACCCAGACCAGACACGAGGGCCGATATGTGATCCGGGTGCAGGTTGGCCAGTTCGACTGCACGCGGGCTGATGTGATGGATGTGGCCGAGGTGGTGAAAAGGCTGATGTGATGGCGCTGCAAAACCGCGTCCTGCCGACGGGCGAGATCGTGGCCGATCCGGCGCGCGGGTTGTTCACCGGCAATCGCGGCTGTCTGCATGATGGGCAAAAACACCTAGGCAAGGCGCGGTGGCGCGGCAAGGCCTGGATCATCTGCCTTCTGGCATTCAAGGGCTGGAAGCGGCAGGTCATGACACCGGGCACGTGGACCGAGCTGTTCTTTCTGGATGAAGCCGTGGCATTGGCTGCGGGACACCGGCCGTGTGCGCTGTGCCGCAGGGCGGCTTATGACGCCTATCGCGCGGCTTGGGGCGGCAGCCCCAGGGCCCCGGAAATGGATTCCGTTTTGCATGAGGCCCGGCGGGGCGACCGAATGTGGCATGCGGCTGACAGCTTGCCCGATGGATGTTTTGTGCGCGCCGAGGGGCAGGCATATCTTTTGCAGGGCGCGCAAATGTGGCCCTATCGGCCCTTGGGCTATGGGTCCGCGCAGGCCCGGATCAAGGGTCAGGTCGAGGTTTTGACACCCGGCCCGAACCTGGCGGTGCTGGCGGCCGGGTATGTGCCCGTTTTGCATGACACGGCGCACCGGTCCTGAGCCTATTCGAAAATGGCGATTCTTCCGGGCTTTGGACACGGGATGTGCGGCACCTGGAATGCCATGGGACCTTGGTCTGAAACCTTGCCGACTTTGGTCCCTATCTAATTGTTTTGGAAAGGATTTGTTAAGGTTCGCACCTCCGGGGCATAAACTGAAGTTTATGCGGCTAGGCGCAGCGGAATAAGAGCGGATCTTACATCGTTTGGGCAATGGTTCGTTGGC
>JAYSWK010000641.1:0-2615 GCA_043718085.1 Rhodobacterales bacterium | reverse complement strand
GTCGGGCATCGGCCATCAGAAAGACCGTCTCGATGCTGGCATCCAGCGCACGGTTCATGCCAACCATCTGGAATTCATATTCAAAATCCGCCACTGCGCGCAGCCCGCGAATGATGATGCCCGCGCCCACATCGCGGGCGCAATCAATCAGCAGGTTCTCGAACGGATGCACCACGATCTCGCCACCCGTCTTGGCGATGATGGCCGCGCATTCGGCCTCGACCATCGCGACCCGCTCTTCCAGCGTGAAAAGCGGCCCCTTGTCGCGGTTGATCGCCACACCGATGACCAACCGGTCGACCAGCGCCATGGCGCGCTGGATGATATCGACATGACCCAGGGTGATCGGGTCGAAAGTGCCAGGATAAAGGCCGATGCGCATGAATGGTCCCCCGTTTGCAGCAAGGGAACAAGATCGATGTCCGGGTTGCAAGCCCTTAAAATCAAGCGGAGCGGTGGACGAACCGGCCTGCGTCACAGGCGAAACTTTGGTAAATTAGATCAGATAAACATCTGCAAAAAAAAGGGAAAAAACAATTTCCAAAAAGTGGGCGTGGCACGTCAGAACCCCTTGATCATGCCTTCCAGCGCGTCCTTCTCGTGCTCAAGGTCCGAAAGCCGCGCCTTGACCACGTCCCCGATCGAGATCAGGCCCACCATCTGGCCCGCCTCGACCACCGGCAAATGCCGAAAACGGCCATCGGTCATGATTTGCAGCACCTCGTCGGCATGGTCCCCGCGCCCGCAGGTCATGACCTTTGCCGTCATGATCCCATCGACCGGATCGCCCAGGCATCCCGGCCCCCGGCGGCCCAGTTCGCGCACCACATCGCGTTCCGAAACGATGCCAAAGACCTTCTTGCCATCCTGCGAGATGACCACCGCCCCGATCCGCCGCGATGACAGCATCTCGGCCACCTTGGCGACGCTTGTGCCCGGCGGCAACGTGACCACCCCATCATCCGATTTCGACTTCAGGATTTGACTGACAAGCATGGGATCCTCCCTTTCGCTGTCCGGTCAAGGCTGCGCCCGAACCCTGCGTCTGTCAATTGTTTTGGCGGGCTTTTTCCTCAAGCCGGGCCAATTCGGCCCGCAGTTCCAGTGACAAAAGACTGGCAAAGCGGTTCAGCCGGTCAACCCTGCCATCATCGGCATGGCGGATCAGCCAAAAGGCCCGCGACAGGCTGATCTGATCGGGGATGACCCGGCGCAGTTCGGGGGCGGCAGGCAGGGCAAAGTCATGCACCACCCCGACCCCTGCCCCATGGCGCAACCAGTTCAGTTGGACCGACACCGAATTGGACGCCAGCGGCACAGAGGCCACCCCGATGGCCGACAGATAGTCCAATTCCTTGTCAAAGATCATGTCCGGTATATAGCCCACAAACCGGTGCTGGCTCAGGTCCTGCGGCCCCGTGATCGGCGCATGGCTGGCCAGATATCCGGCCGAGGCCGCCAGATGCAGCCGGTAGTCCGACAGTTTCTGCACCGTCAACCGCCCGGTTTCGGGCCGCGACACGGCAATGGCCATGTCGGCCTCGCGTTTGGACAGGTTGAAAACCCGCGGCAAGGCCACGATCTGCACTTCCAGCCCCGGATTGGCGTCACAAATCCTGGCCAGAACCTGCGGCAACAGATAGTTGGCACAGCCATCCGGTGCCCCAATGCGGATCTGCCCGGTCAGCCCCTCGGGCCCGGTCAGCGCCTCGGCCGCCCCCAGCATCGCGGTTTCGGCCTGTTCGGCATGGGTCACAAGGCGCGCGCCCTCGTCGCTGAGGGCATAGCCCTGCGGCCCCTTGGCAAACAGCCGCGCCCCCACCGCCTCTTCCAGCCTTGCAATGCGGCGACCCACCGTGGCCGGGTCGATCTTCAGTAACCGCCCCGCCGCCGACAGGCTTTCGGCCCGCGCCACCGCCAGAAAGATGCGCAGATCATCCCAATCCACTCAGTCCTCGCCGTCGAAATAATCCAACGTCATGTCCTTGCGGCCCAAGAACCACACGACTGGCTTGGGATTGCCTGCCCAGGACGACACAGCGAATTTGTTCGAGTCGGGATATTCGACAACCTCCGGCTCAAGCTTGGTCGAAAAGGTCAGATAGCGCAGCGGCACCGAGCCGGTGTTTTCGACCTGATGCGCCGTGGTGCCGTCACCGGGCGGGGCGGCAATCAGATCGCCCGCCTTGACCGGCGCTGTATCTGCGCCGCAATGATAGGTTCCGGCCCCTTCCAGGATGAAGATCATCTCCTCGTTCACATGATGGGCGTGTTTGGGAAATGCCCGCTTGCCGGGCGGAACCACGGCCAGGCTGGCGCCCAGTTTCCGCGCCCCGATCTGGGCCCCCAGACTGGCAAATCCAGCCTCGAACGTCTTGCCGTTGCCCACGGGTCCAAGTTTGGCATCGGCCAGGTTGATGATCTGCTTCATTTCACCCTCCCCAATCTGACGGCCCTGCAAAAACGCAAAACCTGTTTGAAATCTTGCCTCTGTTCCCGGCATTTCCGCAAGGCTATTCTGCCCCCAACCAAGGAGAGCCCCATGAAACAGATCGGTCACTGGATTAACGGCAAACATGTCCCCGGCACGTCGGGCCGCACCGCAGATGTCTTCA
>JAYSWK010000065.1:0-2359 GCA_043718085.1 Rhodobacterales bacterium | reverse complement strand
GGGTATGCCGGGTTTCAGGAAAGCCGGGCCATATGGCTCAGCCTGCTGCTCGGTGGTCTTGCGGCCGGTTTTGCCGGGGCGAGCGAGGTTGCGGGGCCTTTGGGGCAGTTGCAACGGTCGGTGACGACGGGCTACGGCTATTCGGCGATCATCGTGGCCTATCTGGGCGGGCTCAACCCCCTTGGCATCGTGGTCTCGGCCTTCTTGATGGCGGCTTTGTTCATCGGCGGCGACAATGCGATGGTTTCGGCGGATCTGCCCGTGGCAGCGGTCTTTGTCTTTCAAGGGTTGCTCCTGGTCTTTTATCTCGGCAGCCTGACCTTCATCCGCAACCGGGTCAGCATCACCATCAGCCGCAGGCGGTCGCCATGACGATGCTGGCCTTCATCCTGGCCGGCACTTTGGCGGCCGCAACGCCGATGCTTCTGGCAGCTTTGGGCGAGTTGATCGTCGAACGCGCGGGGGTCTTGAACCTGGGGCTGGAAGGGATGATGGCGCTGGGGGCGGCTGTCGGGTTTGTCGTGACCTATCACACGCAAAGCCCGGTTCTGGGATTTGCCGTCGCTGCCCTTGCCGGCATGGGCTTGTCGCTGGTCTTTGCCGTGCTGGCGCTGGTGTTCCGGGCCAATCAGGTGGCCGCAGGGCTGGCCATTGGCGTGCTGGGGCTGGGCCTGTCATCGCTGCTGGGCAAACCCCTGGAAAGCCGGACCCTGAACGCGCCCGACAAGATCGGCATTCCCTTTCTGTCCGACCTTCCCCTGATCGGACCGGTTTTTGATCAGGAACTGGTCGTGTGGCTGACTTTGGCGCTGGCCGTGGCGATCTGGTTTGTGCTGAACCGCACGAAACTGGGTCTGATCATCCGGGCCGTCGGCGAAAACCCCGGTGCCGCGCGGGCGATCGGGTTTGCGGTGCTGCGCATCCGACTGGCGGCCATTCTGTTCGGCGGGGCGATGGCGGGCATGGCGGGGGCCTATGCCTCGACGATCTACACCCCGCTTTGGGCCGACGGGATGATTGCGGGGCGCGGCTGGATCGCCGTGGCTTTGGTCGTGTTCGGCACCTGGCAGACCGGCAGGATCGTCTTTGGCGCGCTGTTGTTCGGGGCCTTGTCCCTGGGGGGCCTGATCGCCCAGGCGGGCGGCGTGGCGCTGCCATCCCAGCTTCTGGCCTCGGTGCCATATATCGTGACCATCCTGATGCTGGCCGTGATCTCGTCCAACCGCCGCCGGATGCGGCTGAACACGGTGGCCTCACTTGGCCAGCCCTTTGCGGGCTGAGCCACGCTTCAGCGCAGCCTGGCGCCCGATTTCGCGTCAAAGGCCAGGATATCGGCCGCATCAAAGCCGATGCCGACATTGGTGCCGGGTGCGACCACCGTGTCGCCCTTGGCTTCGATCACCAGCTTCTCGCCGGTGCGGGCCGTCAGATGCAGGAAAGAGACCCCGCCCAAAGCCTCGGTGATCTCGACGCGGTGGCTTGCGCCGGCCAGATCAACGGTCAGATTCTGCGGGCGCAGGCCCAGCGTGACCTCGGTCCCCGTGCCAGGCAGGGCCACGCCCAGACCGACCGACGCATTCAACCCGCCCGCCGCGACCTTGCCGCCGTCCTCGACGATGCCATTCACAAAGTTCATCGCGGGCGAGCCGATGAAGCCTGCCACGAACTTGTTGTCCGGGTCGCGGTACAGATCCAGCGGCCGGCCAACCTGTTCGATCCGGCCCGCGCGCAGCACCACGATCTTGTCGGCCAGGGTCATCGCCTCGACCTGATCATGGGTCACATAGATCATCGTGGCCCCGATTTCCCGGTGCAAGCGGGCGATTTCGACCCGCATTTCCACCCGCAACTCGGCGTCCAGATTTGACAAGGGCTCGTCGAACAGAAAAACCTGCGGCCCCCGCACGATGGCCCGCCCGATCGCCACGCGCTGACGTTGCCCGCCGGACAATGCCTTGGGCTTGCGCGCCAGATAATCGTCAAGCTTCAGGATGCGGCTTGCCTCTTTGACCTTGGCGGCAACCTCGTCCTTGGCATGCCCGGTCATCTTCAGCCCGAAGCCCATGTTTTCGGCCACGGTCATATGGGGGTAAAGCGCATAGGTCTGAAACACCATGGCCACGCCGCGTTCGGCCGGGTCCATCCGGGTCACATCGCGCGGACCGATGCTCACGGCCCCTTCCGTCGTTTCCTCCAGACCGGCCACCATGCGCAACAGCGTGGATTTGCCACAGCCCGAGGGGCCGACAAACACGCAAAATTCGCCATCCTTGATGTCCAGATCAATCCCGTGGATCACCTGGGTTTCGCCATAGCGCTTGACGACGTTCCGCAGCACGACTTCGGCCATTTTGTTCCC
>JAYSWK010000640.1:0-6548 GCA_043718085.1 Rhodobacterales bacterium | reverse complement strand
GGCGTGACTGGGTTTCGCTGACCAAGGCCACCTGCGTGCCCTTGCCAATGCCGTTCAGCTTAAGCACACGGCGAAAGCTGGCCAGCCACTTCCCCTCGACGCGTTCTTGCAGCATGGCACTCTCCTGGCACGACTCGCTTGCGCAAGATTTCTTTACTCATAAGTTAAGCTTTTACGCTCGGCGGACGGCTGTCAACCCAATTTTCTGCGCTTCCCTGACAGATGATCCCAACCGGCCAGCCCAAAATCCGTATCGGCGTGACGGACACATGTCTTCTGTCCGCTTGCGGGTTTGCCCCACGGGTCCGGCAACGGGGGTGGAGTGCCTCTGTTCCAGATCGGAATTGACAGGTCCCAAAATTCGGCGGAACTGTCTTGGGATGTCGGCTTGGGGCATGGGATGACAGGAGGTGCGACCATGAAGATGGGGCTGGCCGACAAGGTCATCGTGATCACGGGTGCCGCCAGCGGCATCGGATCGGCCGTCGCCCGTCTGGCCGCGGACGAAGGGGCCGACCGACTTGTGTTGACGGACCGCAATGCCGCGGGATGTGGCGCACTGGCAGCAGATCTGGCCGGCGCACCCCTGAACGTCGTGGCTGATCTGTCGGACCCGGCGGCACCGCGCCGCATCATCGACGCGGCCATCGCGCGCTTTGGCCGGGTGGACGGCCTGGTCAATGCGGCGGGGCTGACCACGCGCGCTTCTGTCCGCCATGGCACTTTGGCGATCTGGGAGCAGCTTTTCGCGGTCAATGCCCGGGCGGGTTACTTTCTGATGCAGGCGGTGATTGACGACCTTCGGTCGCGCGGCGCTGCGGGCTCTATCGTCAATATCCTGTCGATGAACGGCTATTGCGGCAATCCGGACCTCGCGATCTATTCCGCCAGCAAAGGTGCCATGACCACGCTGACCCGCAATGCCGCCCATGCCCATATGGCCGACCGTATCCGCGTCAACGGCATCAATCTGGGCTGGGCCGCCACACCCGGCGAAAACCGGATGCAATCTGAAATCCTGGGGCGCGGGCCGGGCTGGCTGGCCGAGGATGCGGCCCGCATGCCGCTTGGCCGCCTGATCACGGCGGATGAGGGCGCGCGGCTGGCCGTGTTCCTTTTGGGCGATGCCTCGATCCCGATGAGCGGATCGATTGTCGATTTCGAACAAAAGGTTGCCGGGGCCGTTTGAATTGAGGAGCGCGATGTGACAAAGGGCGATCCCAAGGCAACCTTGCCGGACATGGACTATGAAGGTCTGCGCGGCATGTTGGTGGCCCGAGCAAGCAGCCTGTCCAAACGGCTGGAACAGGTGGCCCGGTTCTGCCTGAACCACCCCGAAGAGGTGGCGATCAACACGCTGGTGCGTCTGGCCGATCAGGCCCAGGTCCCGCCCGCGACAATCACCCGCTTTGCCAAAGAACTGGGCTTTGCGGGCTTTGCCGAGTTGCAAGAGGTGTTTCGCCAGCGCCTTCTCGGTCCCCGCCTGCCTTATGCCGAACGCATGGCCGAGCCGGGTCAGAAGATATCCGAGGCCGATCTGGACCGCCCCGACCAGGTCTTTCGCAGCTTTGTCGACGCGGCGCGGCAATCGCTTTTCCGCATCGAAGGGGCGCTGAACCGCGATCAGCTTGACGGCTTTGTCAGCGTGTTGGCCGAATGTCAGGCGGTGCATGTGGCGGCGGCGCGGGGGGCCTTTGGCCTGGGCGCCTATATGGTCTATGGCCTGTCCAATATCGGCAAGCGCACGCATCTGATGGACAATATCGGCGCCATGCGGGCCGAGCAAGGCTTTGCCATCGGCCCCCAGGATGCCCTGCTGGCCCTGACCTTTGACGACTATACGCCCGAGACGGTCGAGGTGGCACAGCTTGCGGCACGGCGCGGGCGCAAGGTGCTGGCGATCACGGACAATGAACTCAGCCCGGTCGCGGGTCTGGCCACCCATGTCCTTTATGTGAACGAGGCGCGCCTGGGCCATTTTCGCAGTCAGGTGCCTGCCATGGTGGTATGCCAGACCCTGATCGTCAGCCTGGGGCGGCGCCTGGGTACCCAATGGAAAGAAAACATCCAAAACCGCTGAAATGAAAATCCTGTTGCATCGAATCGCGCTTGGCCCAAGGATCGCAGCCGGGGGGACGGTAATGGCAGCTTGCGCATTCGACTATTCGGGCGCCCGGGTGCTGGTCGTGGGGGCCAGTCGCGCCGGGATCGGGGCCGCGATCGCGCGGGCCTTTCAATCCGCCGGGGCCGATGTGCGCATCACCGGGGCCGAACCCGAACCTGCCCCCGAGGACCGTGCGCGTTTTGCCTATACCCAGCTGGATGTGACCGACCTTGCCGCAGTGCGGGCCCTTTCGGCTCAGACGGCGCAACTGGACATTCTGGTCAATTGCGCCGCCATCACCGCGCGCGGCGAAGAGATGGAGCCTGCCTTCTTTGAACATGTGGTCAACGTAAACCTGCACGGCACCTTCCGCACGGCCGAGGCGTTCTATCCACAACTCAAGGCGCAAAAGGGCTGCGTCATCAACATCGCCTCGATGTATGCCGCCTTCGGCAGCCCGCGAAACCCGGCCTATGGCGCCAGCAAGGCGGCGGTGACGCAACTGACCAAATCGCTCGCCATTGCCTGGGCCGCCGACGGCATAAGGGTCAATTCCGTGGCACCGGGCTTCATCGTCACGATGCAATCGGCGCGCAGCCGCACCGATCCGGCCCATGTCGCCGCAGTCTCCTCACGCACCCCCATGGGCCGCTGGGGTCAGCCCGAGGATATCGCCGGGCCCGTTCTGTTCCTGGCCTCGCCCGAGGCCGGTTTCATGACCGGCACCTGCATGGCCATCGACGGGGGCTATTCCATTGCGTGACGGGGCCGCCGCATGACCGATTTCACCCGCCTCGGCGCTGCAGTCATTGGCACCGGTTTCATCGGCACCGTGCATGTCGAGGCTTTGCGGCGTCTGGGCGTGCCCGTGCTGGGGGTGCTGGGATCGTCACCCCTTCGCGGGGCCGAACGCGCGGCTGCCTTGGGCGTCGCGCGGGCCTATGCCGGTCTGGAGGACCTTCTGGCCGATCCCGCCGTGCAGATCGTGCATGTCACCTCGCCAAATGTGGCGCACTACCCCCAGGTCAAAAAGATTCTGGCAGCAGGCAAACATGTGATCTGCGAAAAGCCCCTGGCCATGTCCTCCGCGCAATCCGCCGAGATGGCCGCACTGGCCAGCGCCTCGGGCAAGGTGGCGGCGGTCTGCTACAACATCCGTTTCTATCCCTTGAACCAGCAGGCCCGCGGCATGGTGGCCTCGGGGGATTTGGGCGATCTGCGGCTGATCACGGGGCATTACCATCAGGATTGGCTGGCCAAAGCCACCGACTGGAACTGGCGGCTCGAGGCGGATCAGGGCGGCCAGTTGCGATCCGTCGGGGATATCGGCACGCATTGGGTCGATCTGATCAGCTTCATCGCCGGGCAAAAGGCGGTGTCGGTCTTTGCCGACCTCTCGACCTTTGTCCCCGAACGGCAAAAGCCAACTGGCCCGGTCGAAACCTTTGCAACAGCTCAAGGCAGCACCGAACCGCGCAAGATCGCCACGGATGACGCGGCAATGATCCTGTTGCGCTTTGCCAGTGGCGCGCGCGCCGCGATGACCACCAGTCAGGTTTCGCAAGGCCGCAAGAATTCCCTGACCTGGGACATCGCCGGTTCCGCCGCCTCGACCGCCTGGAATTCCGAAACCCCCGACCATTTGTGGATCGGCCACCGTGACGCGCCGAACCAGACCTTGCAACGCGACGCCAGCCTGATGAACCGCCTCGGCGCCGCTGCCGCAAGCCTGCCCGGCGGCCATGTCGAAGGCTTCGCCGACAGCTTTCGCGCGCTATTTGCCCAGGTCTATGGTGATGTGGTGCGCGGCGCCCGCAGCCCCGGCGCGACCTGGGCCAGTTTTGAGGATGGGCATTACGAAATGCAGTTCTGCGACGCCGTGCTGACCAGCGCCGGCGAAGGGCGCTGGGTCGATATTGGAGGATAGGATGAAACTTGGCCTGCTGACCGCCCCCTTTGGCACCTCAACCCTGTCCGACGTCGCCACCTGGTCCGCCTCGGCGGGGTTCGAGGCCCTGGAAATCGCCTGCTGGCCTTCAACCGGCGGCGAAAAGCGGCGCTATGCCGGAACCTCCCATGTCGCGGTCGAGGAACTGGGCCAGGGTCAGGCCGCCGACATCATGGGTGAGCTGGAGGCCAAGGGGCTGTCGGTGTCGGCCCTTGGATACTACCCCAACCCCCTGCATTCTGACGCAGCCCACCGCGATATGGTCATCGGCCATCTGAAAAAGGTGATCGGCGCGGCCGGGCTGATGGGGGTCAAGGTCGTGAACACCTTTGTCGGCGGCGACCGCAGCCTGACGCTGGATCAGAACTGGAACCGCGCCACCCGGATATTTCCCGCCATCCTGGCCCACGCCCGCGACCACGGCGTGACGCTGGCCTTTGAAAACTGCCCGATGATCTTTTCGCTGGATGAATATCCCGGCGGACACAACATCGCCTATGCCCCCAGGATCTGGCGCCGCATCTTTCAGGACTGGGACGGTGTCGCCATGAACTATGACCCCAGCCACCTTGTTTGGCAGATGATCGACAATGCCCGATTCATCCGCGAATTCGGCGCGAAAATGGTGCATGTTCATGCCAAGGACCTGATGATTGACCGCGACGGGTTGTACGAAAACGGTATCATGTCCCTGGGAATCGGCTGGCAAATACCGCGCATGCCGGGGCTGGGGGATATCAGTTGGCCCGAGGTGTTCTCGGGGCTTTATAGGGCGGGCTATGATGGCCCGGTCATCATCGAACACGAGGACCGCAATTTCGAAGGATCCGATGACAAGATCAAACGCGGTTTCCTGTTGGCGAGAGACGTCCTTCGCCCCTTTGTGAAGTAGGACGCGACAAACGATTAGGGAGGACTACGCATGAAGAAGATTCTGCTCGCAACCGCTGCCCTGACTTTGGTGGCCATGGCGGGGACGGCCCAGGCCAAACCCTACAAGATCGGCATTTCCAACACGGTCCAGGGCAACGGCTGGCGCGAGGAGATGGTCTGCGCGATGAAGGCGCAGGCCCTGGCCTCGGGCGAGGTTGAAAGCCTGAACATCGCGCACCGCAACACCGATGCGGCAGGCCAGTCCGAAGACATCCGCAACCTGATCCAGGCCGGGGTTGATGCCATCGTGGTGAACCCGGCCAATGCCGACGGCATCAATGCGGCCATCAAAGAGGCGACCGACAAGGGCATCGTCGTGGTCGCCGTGGACCAGGCCGTGACCGAGCCTTCGGCCTATATCCTGTCCAACAACCAGGAACAGTATGCCTATCTGGGCGCGTCCTGGCTGTTCAAGGAGATGGGCGGCACCGGTGCCGTCGTCTATATGCGCGGTGCCGCAGGGGCCGGGGCGGATAATGACCGCGACAAGGGCTTCAAGCGGGCGATGGCCGAAAACCCCGGCATCACCGTGGCTTCCGAAGTCTTCACCGGCTGGCAGCAGGATCAGGGCAAGCAGCAGATCAACGACATCATCGCTTCGGGGGCCAAGTTTGACGGCGTCTGGACCTCTGGCATCGACAATGTGATCGTGGATGCCTTTGTGGAAAGCGGCGCGCCGATGGTGCCGATCGTCGGGGCCGACAATGCGGGCTTTGTGGGCCAGTTGTCCTCGGTCGAGGGGCTGAAAGGTGCTGCCGTCACCAATCCGGGTTCGGTCGGTGGCGCAGGCGTGGCCCTGGCCCTGCAGATCCTGGATGGCAATGCCCCGGCTGAAAAGACCGTCCTGGTCGATCCGGTCGTCTGGGACAATACCAGCGATGCCGGCAAGATGCTGCTCAAGGACGGCGCCAATCCCAGCCTCAGCCCGGAATGGCCGGTCTCGGTGTCGATCCCCGGCTGGACCACCTATACGATGGATCAGATCATCGCCTGCAAGGGCCCGGGCGAGTGATCGCCACGGCCTGACCCAGGCATGAAACCTGCGGCCCCCGGCAGTGTCGGGGGCCGTTTCAACCGTATTGCTGAGACAATGACGATAGACCCGAACGCGGCACCCATCCTGGACGCCCAGGGCGTATCCAAACGCTTTGGCGCGGTCGTGGCGTTGCGCGATGCCTCGCTTGTCGTGCGGCGGGGCGAGGTCGTGGCCCTGATGGGGGCGAATGGCGCGGGCAAGTCGACCTTTGTCAAAATCCTGACCGGTGTGCTGAAACCCGACACCGGCCATGTCCGCATCCGGGGAAGCGACGCCCGCGTGGGCTCGCCGGCCCAGGCGCGCCGCTCGGGTCTGGTGCCGGTCTATCAGGAACCCTCGCTGATCCCCGATCTCAGCGTGGCCGATAATTTGCGCCTTGGCCGCACACCGGTCGATGCCTTTCGCCATTGGACCGACGCCTTGGGCCTTGCCGATCTGCGGCTGGATGACATGATCGGCCACCTGCCGCTGGCCACACTGCGCATCCTCGACCTCGCCCGCGCCCTGGCCGCCGAACCCGATGTCCT
>JAYSWK010000639.1:0-2624 GCA_043718085.1 Rhodobacterales bacterium | reverse complement strand
CTTGGTGCAACTGCCTGCGGCATCGTTGGTCATGATCTGGATATTGGCATCCGCCGCATCCCAGCCCATGAAAATGCAGCTCACCGCCGTCGAAGGTTGGGGGGGGGGGAAGCCTTCGGAGCGGAGGATGGCAGGCACGATGGGCAGGAGGGCGGTGATGGGGGTGTCGCCAGAGAAGGTCAGATCGTCGGCATAGCGGGTGTAGGTGGCGTCAAACCGGCGAGCGAGGCCGGTCAGGCGGGCGTCGAGGCGGAGAGCGGCGCGCAGGCGGGTTTGGGGCGGTTGGAACAGCAGGGGCCGCGCTGCAATGGTCAGAGCCGTTTGGAAAACCAGTTGGTCGAGGGGAAGCCGGAATAGGGCGCGACCTCGTCCCAGCCGGTCTTGCGGTACAGGGCGATGGCCTCGGTCAGGGCCTGGTTGGTGTCAAGGTTGAGGCGGGTCATGCCCAGGGCGCGGGCCTGATCCTCGATCGCGGTCATCAGGCGGCGGGCAAGGCCACGGCCACGGGCCTGGGGGGCGACCCAGAGGCGTTTGACCTCGCCCAGGCCGGATGCAAGGGGGCGCAGGGATACGCAGCCCAAAGGCAAGGTATCGGACCAGGCCAGCAGAAAAGCGCCGTGGGGAGGGCGGTATTTAGCGGCATCGGGGTCAGGCAGGGGAAAGTGGTCGCGGGGCACCTGGGGGACACGGTCGGACAGAAGCGCGAAATAGGCGGCCAGGCAGGACAAAGCCGCGGGGTCGTCGGGATCGGCGGGGCGAATGGCGATCGGGGCCAGCGTGGTTGCGACAAGATCCATGGCGGCCAGCAGTGCATCGGCATCCGGGGCAGTGGCCAGAATGCGGGCGGCGCGGTCGTCATTCAGGCGGTCATAAAGGGCAACCTCGGTGACGCCTTTCGGGGTCAGGCGGGCCAGACGGCGGCGGCCGTCGTGATCGTGGCGGGTCAGGGTGACCAGCCCCTCGGCCTCGAGCCCGCGCAGGATGCGGGAGAAGAGGCCGCTGTCAAGGTCAAGATCGGCGCGGATGGCGGTCAGGTCGCCGTCCAGCCGGGGGATCTGCCACAGCACCCGCGCCGCGCCCAGGGGGCGGCCACGGCCCAGGAAGGACGCGTCCAGCGCCCCGGATTCGCGCGTGACGGCGCGGTTGAAACGGCGGATGCGGGCGAGGGGATCAAGCGGCATGATAGCTGACTTTAGTCAGGTATCATGCAAAGTCAAGCCGGATCGGGCTGGCGGGCCGGGTGGCAGCGCACTTTGCGAGGGCGATGCTTTCACTTACGGGCGGTGTTGACCACACCGAGATAGGCCTGGCTGAGCGGGATGGCAAAGGCGCCGGCTTTGGCCTGTTCGACCTTGGACCACCAGGTGGCATAGCCTTCGGCGAAGGCGGGGCCGGGTTGGGTCTGATGTTCGGTCAGGGTCAGGGAACTGGCGTGGAAGGCGGCCGCCTCGATCGGCAGATGGGCAATGGTGGGCCAGCCTGCGGCGCGGGCTGCCGAAGCGGGTGTGACCGTGACCGAGATGACGCGGACCGCGGTTGGCGGGGTGGTGGGCCGCGGGATATGGTCGATCCGGCCCACGGCGCACAGCAGGGGCGGGGCCGCGCCAAAAGGCTGGCAGATCCAGACCTGACCGATGGCAATGTCTTTCATAGGGCAAACCTGCCCCTTTGGCGCGGGCTTGGCAAGGTGGCGGCAAGCGTTGACTTCAGCGTGCATTCCCCGTGACATGTGGGCTGGTGCCGCGATGGGCAACAGGGGGAGTTGATTTGCAGGGATTTCCCAAGGCACAGGCGGGGATGGTCGTGGGTCTTTTGGGCGGGTCGTTCGATCCTGCGCATGACGGCCATGCCCATATCACGCGCGAGGCTTTGCGGCGTCTGGGGCTGGACCGGGTATGGTGGCTGGTCTCGCCCGGCAATCCGCTGAAGGCGCGCCAGCCGGCACCAATGGCTTTGCGGATTGCGCGGGCGCGCGAGGTCATGGGCGATGATCCCAGGGTTGTGGTCAGCGATCTGGAGGCGCGGCTGGGCACCAGGGCCACGGTGGATACGTTGCGGGCCTTGCAGGCGATCTATCCCGGCGTGCGGTTTGTCTGGATCATGGGATCGGACAATCTGGTGCAGTTGCACCGCTGGAGCCGCTGGCGCGAGATATTGGCGCGGGTGCCGGTGGCGGTGATGGCGCGGCCGGGCGCTGGGCTGGCCGCGCGCCTTTCGGTCGCGGCGCGGGCCTATCGCGGGGCGCGGGTGGTGCGGGCGGAATTGCTGGTCGGGGCGGGCCTGCCGGCCTGGGCCTTCGTGAACCTGCCGCTGAACGCGGCCTCGTCCTCGGCAATCCGGGCGCGGGGCGAGTGGCGGGGCAAGGGGCAGAAAAGTTGAGGGCGCGGCCGACCCAGCCATGCTCGCCCGGCGGGTCCTCGCGTTCGGCTACCGGCACGGCTTCCCGGCGCGGCACATCGGCCGAAAAGATCGCGAACACCAGATCCTGCCCCCCCACCGGTTCGATGAACCCGACAAGGCCCGAGACGAAATTCAGCGTCCCGCTTTTGCCCACCACCTTGACCGGACTGCCCTTGATGGCCTTGCCCGCCTCGTCCCGCATCCCGATGTTGCGCAAGATCGGG
>JAYSWK010000638.1:0-2624 GCA_043718085.1 Rhodobacterales bacterium | reverse complement strand
GCGCAGACAGCCCTGCAAGTGGCTGATTTGTCCTATGACAACTTCGTGAGGGCACGGCTTTCAGACCAAAGTCCGTATCGCCGATCCGGAACCGACCCCTATAGTGATGAAACAATTTCCAGCAGGGAGCCCGGAAATGAAATTTGCAACAAAGACACTGATCCTTGGTCTGGTCATGATTGGCGGCATCGCCCTGGCCCAGTCAAAGGCCACCGATCCCGACGTCAAAGCCCGCCAGACCTTGATGGATGGCAATGGCGGCGCGATCGGTGCTCTGGGTGGCATGGCCAAGGGCGAGAAAGAGTTTGACGCCGCCGCGGCCGAGGCCGCCAAGCAGACGCTGATCGCCAATGCGGCCGGCATTGCCGCGGCCTTCAAGAACAACGCCGTGGACCCCGAAAGCCACGCCAAAGCCGAGATCTGGTCCAATATGGAAGAGTTTTCGACCTATGCCGACAACCTGGGCAAGGCGGCTGCGGCACTGGATGCCACCTCACTTGACGGCATCAAAGCCGGAATTGGTGCCATCGGCGGCGCCTGCAAGGAATGCCATACCGAATACAGGGCCTCGTAAGGCTTAAGTGGTGCTGTGTTGATGTGAGCGGCCCTGGAGAGATCCAGGGCCGTTTTCGTTCGGGAGGGGTCAGATCAGCCGCAACTCAGCGACTGCACGATCCCCATGGAATCGACCCGGACATTCAGCCTTGTGGCGGAATAGTCCATGGTCACGGCCTGACCCGGCCAGATGACCCGCAACGACGACCACGCGCCACCCGGCGGCAAGACCACCGCGCAGGCTAGCAAAGCGGCGGCAACGACAATCATCGGGATCAGCAGGCGCATGATGGGGACCTTCCGGTTGTGAACGCTGGCAGGAAGATACGGGAACTCCGGACACCTGTCCGCAACACGGATCAGTGTCTTCAGCGATGGCTTTCGGCCGTCAGCCGCACCACACGCCAGTGATGCGGTCTTGATCATCGACTTCAACGTTCAGGCGGGTTTCGGAATAATCCTCGGTGATGGCCATACCGGGTTCGATGACGCGAAGTGTGGCCCAGCCTCCGGTGGCGGGCATTTCCGCGACATTGTGGCCCATCAGGTCAAACACCGGATCGCCGCCGCATTTGGACAGATCGATCCTTTCGGGCGGACCCAGATAGCGCGGATCGGGCAACGTGGGCTGGCAGGCAGATAAGGTCAGGCACAGTCCTGCCACAACAAAGCGATGCATCACATTTCCCCTTACAAAAAGCCGCAGCGCCAATATCGCATGACTTCAGGCCGGACGTCCATAAACGCGGCCTAAACGTAACGAATATGGCGGAACGTCAGGTCTTGCCCGTTGCTTTTTTTGCCCCTTTGACGCAGCCTGCCCCGAAATGAGGGAGGATAAATCATGCGTACCCGTGCCGCTGTTGCCTTGGCCGCTGGCCAGCCGTTGAAAGTCATGGAAGTGAACCTGGACGACCCCAAAGAGGGCGAAGTTCTGATCGAGATCAAGGCCACCGGCATCTGCCATACCGACGAATTCACCTTGTCGGGTGCCGACCCCGAGGGCCTGTTTCCCGCCATTCTGGGCCATGAGGGCGCGGGCGTGGTGGTCAAATGCGGCCCTGGCGTGAAAACGCTGAAACCGGGCGATCACGTCATCCCGCTTTACACCCCCGAATGCCGCGAATGCCCCTCGTGCCTGTCGCGCAAGACCAACCTTTGCACCGCGATCCGCGCGACCCAAGGGCAGGGCCTGATGCCCGACGGGACCTCGCGCTTTTCGATGCTGGATGGCACGCCGATCTTTCACTACATGGGCTGTTCGACCTTTGCCAACCACACCGTATTGCCCGAGATCGCGCTGGCCAAGGTCCGCGACGACGCGCCTTTCGACAAGATCTGCTACATCGGCTGCGGTGTGACCACCGGGGTCGGTGCCGTGCTGAACACCGCCAATGTCGAGGCCGGGGCCAAGGCCGTGGTGTTCGGTCTGGGCGGCATCGGGCTGAACGTCATCCAGGGTCTGCGGCTGGCGGGTGCCGACATGATCATCGGGGTTGACCTGAATGACGACAAGGAGGAATGGGGCCGCCGCTTTGGCATGACCCATTTCATCAACCCCAAAAAGATCGAAGGCTCGGTCGTGCAGGCCATCGTCGATCTGACCAAGACCCCTTTCGACAAGATCGGCGGGGCGGATTACTCGTTCGACTGCACCGGCAACGTCAAGGTGATGCGCGACGCGCTGGAATGCACCCACCGTGGCTGGGGCCAGTCCATCATCATCGGCGTGGCCCCGGCCGGTGCCGTGATCGAAACCCGGCCGTTCCAGCTAGTCACCGGGCGGGTCTGGAAAGGCACCGCCTTTGGTGGCGCGCGGGGCCGGACGGATGTGCCGAAAATCGTCGATTGGTACATGGACGGCAAGATCGAGATTGATCCCATGATCACCCATATCCTGCCCTTGGAGCGGATCAACGAAGGCTTCGATCTGATGCATGCCGGCAAGTCGATCCGCGCGGTGGTGGTGTTCTAGGTGTTTGATCCCACGGTTTAATGGTGCGATCCTTTCGACGGAATGGAAGGAAGCCATATGGGACAAGTTCGTCACGGCAGCGCCACGACCACGC
>JAYSWK010000637.1:0-6571 GCA_043718085.1 Rhodobacterales bacterium | reverse complement strand
GGGTCAGGCGCAGCACATTTTGGGCCGAGCGCAGATCCAACTCCATCAGCGCGAAATACACATGGGCGCGGGCCAGCACGGCTTCGGTCCAGGCGACAATGGTCTTGGGCATGTCGATGATGACAAAGTCGAAATTGGCGCGCGCCATGTCGACGATGCGACCGATTTCCTCGGGGCCGATAATGTCGAGCGGCAGCATGTCGGCGGGTGCTGTAAGCACATGCAGCTTGTCGTTGAAAGTCAGCATGGACTGCAGCATCGAATCGCTGTCGGAATTGGCCGCATCGGACAACAGTTCGAACACCGCCTCTTTGCGGGGCAGATCGAGATAGGTCGCGGCCGAGCCGAACTGGAAATCGAAGTCGATCAGGCAGACGCGCGGCGGCTCTTTGCTGATCGTGGCCAGTTCCCACGCGAGGTTGGTCGCAAAGGTCGAGGCGCCCGAACCGCCGGCCAGGCCATGGACCGGCAGCACAACGCCATCACGGTCGCCCTTTGCCTTGAAGCCGGGATGGGGCATGTCGCCATCGACGCTGTCATGAACAGTCGGCGCAACCGTCAGAATGGGCGCGGGTTTGCGCAACTTTTCGATGGCTTCATGCAAGGCGCCTTCGGGCAGCGGGTAGGGTACGAAATCATCCGCCCCAAGGCGCAACAACTGGTGCAGGGCCACCGGGCTGACCTGATCGGCAATCAGCACGACCTTTATGCTGTGCGACTTTGCCTGTTTGATGATCTGGGTGACCCGGTCAAGGTCGGTTTCATCACTGGCATTGACCGCAATGGCCACAAATTCCAGCGACCGGGCGTCCGGCTGTTCCAGAAAGATCTGTGCGTCATCAAACGACAGATCGCCCCAACTTTCACCAAGCTCCAGTTCCATGTCGTCGATCAGCAGATCGAAATTCTGCACGTCGCGCGAAATCGTGCACGCCAGGATCGGTGCCGGTTCCGGCTGAAGATTTGCCACACTGCTCATAGCCCCAAGTCCTTCCAGTTCGTCCCACCAAGGAATGGCGTCGCTACCTGTTCTCAGGTGTCATGCGCGACCATTCACGAAACAATGCGGGATCTTGAGACCACGGCATTGTTCCTCATGACGCGACGTTGCAGGCAGAAGTTGGCGAGATTGGGGCTAAAAAATCGTCAATCTTTGGTTTTTACGGATTCAATGTTGATTTTGAGAAACGCGACTACCTGAAAAAAACGGGCCCGGTGAGGGGCCCGTTTGAAAATCTGCTTGGCGTGTCTAGTTTGTGCCCGGGTCGACCTGGGTCACAACCGCGGTATTGCCCGGATGCACGCGGATCGCGCCGTCGACATATTCGCGGAAGATGATGGCAGCATATTTGCCATTCAACAAAGCCGCGGTGCCTTTGGTGAAACCCGAAACCTCGGTCACAGTGCGGCGGTTTTGCTCTTCTGGCGATTGCGTGTGGATCAAAGGATGCGTTTCGCCAAAAGAAACAAGGGCTTGCAGGCGCCCGCGTTCGACACCCTTGGAGACGAGGTAAGACACGACAACCTGGGCGCGCCGGAGGCCGAGGTTATAGTTATAACCGTTTGACCCGACCAGATCGGTGTGGCCATAGACCGAGAACTTGACTTCCGGGAATTGCAGGATCCATGAGGCCTGACGATCCAGGTTGGACATGGCCGTGGTCGAAAGTTCCGTGCGATTAAAGGCAAAGTTTACGGTCGAGGGGACCTCGGCGTCAAAACGGCGACCAACGGCGATAGTGGCGTCGCCTTCGGTCATGGCCATGGTGTTGATCATGGTCGGACGGCCGAAGTTGCCTTCATCGACCTCTGAACCGGCTTCAGCCAGAAAGCCGGTCTGGTCACACCCGGTCAGGGTTAATGTGGCCAGGGCGGAAACAATCAATGCGGTGCGAAGTGAGGATTTCATCTGCATCACTCCATCGTATAGCCATAGGAACCGCTGAAGTCCTGCCGCGACACTTCGCCGGCAGCTCCGCGTTGTTTGCCCGCAGTCTTGCCGAACAGGAAAAGCTCTTGCTCGGTTGGAATGCGGACACGGTCGGTAGGCAGGGCAAAAGCCTCGCCGCGCGTCGGGGTGACAAGATGCGGGGTCACGATGATCACAAGTTCGGTCTGGTTGCGCTGGTAATCGGCCGAGCGGAACAAGGTCCCCAGGATCGGGATATCGCCAAGCCACGGCACCTGACCGTTCAGATCGCGGAAATCATCCTGCAGAAGGCCGGCGATGGCGAAGCTTTCGCCGTCGCGCATCTCGACCGTGGTCGAGGTTTCGCGGCGTTTGAAGGCATTGACCGAAAAGCCGGCGGTTTGCAGCGTGGTCGTGGTGTCGATCGAGGACACGGCCGCGTTGATCGTCAGGTTGATCGTGTCGCCGTCCACCACCACGGGGGTGAAGTTCAGCTCGACGCCGAAGGGCTTGTATTCGATCGTGATGGTGCCGTTGCCCGAGGCCACCGGGATCGGATATTCGCCACCCGCCAGGAACTTGGCCTCCTGTCCCGAAAGGGCGGTGAGGTTGGGTTCGGCCAGCGTGCGCACGACACCTTTGCTTTCCAGTGCCTCTAACAGCACGCCGAATTCAAGCGAGCCCGCGGTGAAGCCAAGGCCAAGCGCGCCCCGTGTGCCGTCTTTCAGCGAAACGGTTCCTGGATTGACGCCATCCGCGATGGTGCCCGTTGCGCCGCCGATACCGATATTGGTGCCGCCGCGCATGCCCAGCGAAGTGGAAAGGCTTTTCGAGACGGACCGCTGCATTTCGGCAAAGCGGACTTTCAGCATGACCTGCTGGGTGCCCGCGACCATCATCAGGTTCGACACTTTGTCGGGCGAATAGCGGTTGGCCAGATCCAGCGCGCGATCAAGCTTGGCGGTAGAGGAGACGGTGCCGGACAGGACGATCCCGTCATTGGCTGTGCGCACCTCGATACCTTCGCCGGGAAGGATCTGTTGCAGGCGTTCCTTGAATTCCTCGATATCCGGGGTGACATGGACCTCGACGTTGGAGATCAGCTTGCCGTCTTGGGACAGAAGGGTCATCGTGGTGCGGCCCGGCGTCTTGCCCAAGACATAGATCGTCTTGTCCGACAAAGTCGAGATATCGGCAATGCCAGGGTTGGCCACTGAAAGCTCGGCAAAGGGCGTGTCGCTTTCCAGCACCACGGCGCGGTTCATCGGAACGTTGAGCGGCTCGTTGGCGGAGCCTTTCATGATCGTCAAGGTCTGCGCCATCACCGGCGTCAGGGACGTGGTGGCAAGGGCTACGCCCAGCACCCCGGCTGTCCATAGTTTCCGCAGTTTCATTTGACCTGCCCTCTTAATTGCCCATATGTGCCGGGTCTTTCTTGCCCGTTTGATTACCTAAAATGCCGCATGTGGCAATTTTAAGCAAGAATCAAAAGGTTGGAGGCTGTTCCTTATGTGGATTAGCTGCAACAGCCAGCTTCCTTTAGACAAAGATGCAGAGGGCCCCGCTATATGTGGGGCCCTTTGTCATTTTGACCCTTGTCAGTTCGTGCAGGGGATCGGCTCGACGGTTCTGACGCCACCCTTGTTGGTCGTGATCGTGCAGACCCTTTCAGGCTCGGCAGCCGTCACGACGACCTCGGGCGCGTCCACAATTCCCAGGAGCGAATTGCCATCGACCTCGACAAGACTGCCGTCGCTGGTGTCAGCCCCGCTGACCAGCGAGAGCGCCAGCTTGCCTGTGGCCGCAGCCTGGGCCAGACGGGCTACCTGTTCGCGCGTTGCGGCGACGGTCACGGTGCGGGCCACGGTCGCAGCCCCGGAGGCGTCATCGGCCTTTTGATCGACAGCGATGACCTTGACACCGGTTTCGATCAGCCGGGTCATGTTGGCATTGCTGTTGTCGGCGGCCCCGGTCCAATAGACATCGACATGATCGCCCGGCTGGACGAAGCCCGAAACCCCCGAGGCGACATCGACTTTGATGGCAAAGGCGCCCTGTCCTTTGGCAAGCTGGCCGGTCAGACCCGCCGTCTGGCCAGGCTCGGTGACTTTCTCGCCCAGGATCGGCTCGAACTTCTCCATTTGGCGCATGATGTAGCGCGGCTCTTTGCCATCATCGGGGAAAAGCTCTTCCACGGTTTTGAAGACATGCTCGGGCAGAACGCTTTCCTGCCAGTAGATCAACTGAACGTCGTCCTTGGTCAGCGGATCGCCATACTTCAAGGGCTTGTTGACGACATAGATCTCGACCAAGGGGCCGGTCTTGGCGCGCAATTCGCGTTCATGTGACAGTGCAGCCTGTGTCTGGCTGAAGTAACTGTTCGTCATGTAGACGGCGACGCCTGCCAGGGCCAAACCCACGACCAGGACCAGTCCGAATACCATTCGCATTTTAGAACCCCCTCATACCCTGGGCCACTAGCGGCCCTTCCGTGTCGGCTACTGATTGTCGAAGCCGACGTTGATGTCGCCTATGTAGTCGGACACGCCCTGAGCGGCGCTGTCCGTCGTGAAGGCAATTGGAATCAAGGCAACCATGGCCATGCCGACGACAGCTGCCGTCAGCACGACCCAGTCCACCGTGATGGCACCGGATTCGTCCTTGCTGAAAGGTTCGAATGTCTTTCCCATCGACGGGCCTTTTCCGCTTTGCCACGTTCTGTGGCGGACATGGACAACCAATGTCCTGTCCAACCATGCTTTTCGTTCACGTCCAAAGTTGGGCAAAGCCATGGCCTAAGTGGGGAATCATCCCCGCAAACGGGTGCCACGGGCGATCCTTGTCATGGCAAGGGCCGCGTCCAGAGGAACGCGGCCCAACCACTTTGCCCGACGTGGGGTCAAAGAATTACTGGTTCTCGTAGCCAGCCGAACGGGTGCCCAGGTCGTCGACAATGGCCTGGCCCAGGCCTTCGATGCCGCCGCCAACGGTGGTCATGACGACCATGCCAAGGCCGACGATGGCTGCGGTCAGCACGACCCAGTCAACGGTCACAGCACCGGCTTCGTCGGATTTGAAGGTCTTGAAGAGGTTCATCAGTTTCATAATCTTGGTCCTTTGTCAGGTTGATGTGGCTCGGTCTTCACCTCCGAGCCGGGTTTCAACGCGCTTTTGGGGCCACGTTGCCGTTCGGATTGCAGCCAATAAGCCAGCCCATCGTGGCGGGATTGGGGCAAGAGGAAGGTCTTTTCGGCGTCAATTGATGGTCAAATCGGCGTTGGAAAATGCGAAGGGCCGCGCTGTTGCCGGCGCGGCCCCCAAATCGATCAGCCAGAGCTGTCAGGAATTACTGGTTTTCGTAACCTGCGGAACGCGTCCCCAGATCGTCGACAATCGCTTGGCCGAGGCCCTCGATGCCGCCGCCCACGGTGGTCATCACAACCATGCCAAGGCCGACGATGGCTGCGGTCAGCACGACCCAGTCAACGGTCACAGCACCGGCTTCGTCTTTTTTGAAGGCTTTGAAGAGGTTCATCATTTTCATAATCTTGGTCCTTTGACGCTGATGGTTTCACTCAGTATGATCGTGGGTCTGATTGCCGACCGTCTGATCCGCCGTCTTTCGCTCGGCATGACCTTATGAAGCGCGCAGTTCGTGGCCGTGATAGGACTCCAAAAGGGTCTTTTCGGATTTGTTTCGCGGCATTTTTGTGGCGCTGGCGCAGTGCGCCGGACAGGCGGTGAAACGTGCAGCAACACGGGCGGCGTCCCGCAAGCGGCGGGCCGGTGTTTTGGTCCTTTCAGGTCAAATGATGCGGAATCGCACAAGCTGCGGAACGCGGGGCCTTGTCACCCATGATCGTATCGCCCGGCCCGGTGGTGTCGCGGTCTATGGTGGTCAGCAGGACCCGGTCAAGGGTCGCCGCGTGGCTTGAAACAGGCGAAAGGGGGTTATGTGAGCCCTGGCCGGGGCATGAATCCGTGGCGCAATTGGTTCAATACGGGCAACAGATGGGGGCGCGTGCGGGATTGAGTGGCGTTTTGTCCGGGCCTCTGGCACTTTGGCTGCAATGAAAACAACCGGGTAGGCACCCGCTGATGAACAATACAGTTTTGCGGCTGGCCGTCGTTTTGGCACTGGTGCCGGTTTTGGCATCTGCCGAGGAGGCAGTGGCCCCTGGTGGGTTCACCTTCAAGCGCCTCTCGGTGAGCGACATCCAGCAGGGCAAAAGAATCACGGTGCAGATCGATCCGGTCGAGCAGGCCGCCCTGTTGGCGGCCTCGCCGTGGAAAGACCGCGAACCCGAACTGGTTGGGCCGGAGGCGCCCTTGCTGCCGATTGAGCCGGGCGTGGCAGGGGGTTCGTACGATTGGTTCTGGGACACGGTTCCGGTGGCGCGCGAGGCGTCGGTTGACCGTTTTGCGCTGGCCCTGGCAGCCCTGGACAATGGGCCCGATGGGTCATCGGTTGCCGCACCACGCTTGCAGACCATGCAAAATCTGGCGGAAACCTGGGGAACCGAGATCTTGAAGGATACGATCGGCACCCATGTGTCGCCGGCATTGGTTCTTGCGGTCATGGGGATCGAAAGTGGCGGCAATCCCGAAGCGGTCAGCTCGGCCGGGGCGACCGGGTTGATGCAGCTGATCCCCGCAACAGCC
>JAYSWK010000636.1:0-2637 GCA_043718085.1 Rhodobacterales bacterium | reverse complement strand
ATGAATTCTGGGTCGACCATGACGCAGAACTGAACGACCGCTTCAACGCCTGGCTGGCCGCGAACTGAGCCTTTCGGGCGCGCGGGAAACCTCGCGCCCGTTTCTTCCCAAAAAGACGGCATCTTCCAAAGGGATGGCTATGACAGATCAGGTCCTGACCACGGCGGACGGCCGCCCCTTGCAGGTGGCGCTGGCGTCCGTGCAGCGCCGCGCCAAGATCCGCGCGTTCCTGCTGGTCACCCCGCTTCTGACCTTCATCCTGATAACCTTTGTCTCACCGATCCTGCAAGTGCTGCAACAATCGGTCTATAACCCCAGATTTCCCAATGCCATGCCCGGCATCGTCGCATGGTTCGACGCCAATCCATTTGGCACCGAACCCGACGAGGCCGCCTATGCCGTATTGGTCGCCGACCTGACCGCCGCCGCCCAGGCCAAGACCGTTGCGGGTGCGGGTGAGCGGGTGAATTATGAAATGCCCGGAACCCGTTCGCTGTTCACCGCTGCCGGCCGCAAGGCCAAGTCACTGGAGCCACCCTTCAAAGAGGCGCTGCTCGCGGTCGATCCGAAATGGGGCGACCCTGAACTGTGGTCGGTGATGCGGCAGGTTTCCGCGTCCCTGACCACGGATTTTTTCCTTGCCGCCGTCGATCTGGAACGCGACACGACCGGCGCTATGGTTCGGGTCCCCGAAAATGAACGGGTCTATGTTGATCTGTTCCTGCGCACTTTCGGCATGGGCGCGCTGATCACCGCGATCTGCCTGATCCTGGCCTATCCGGTCGCCCATCTTCTGGCCGTCCTGCCGGTTCGCCGCTCCAACATGTTGATGATATTGGTGCTTTTGCCGTTCTGGACTTCGCTTCTGGTCCGAACAACCTCGTGGATCGTGCTGCTGCAGGGCCAGGGTGTGGTCAACTCGGCGCTGGTGTCGCTGGGTCTGATCTCTGATTCCGGTCGGTTCGAGATGATCAACAACCGCATGGGCACCATCATCGCGATGACCCATATCCTGCTGCCCTTCATGATCCTGCCGCTATACTCGGTGATGCGCCCGATCCCGCCCAGCTATGTCCGCGCCGCCCGGAGCCTGGGTGCCACATCCTGGACGGCATTCCGCCGGGTCTATTTCCCGCAAACCATACCCGGCATCGGGGCAGGCACGCTGCTCGTGTTCATCCTGTCGGTCGGCTATTACATCACGCCTGCGCTGGTCGGCGGCTCGTCGGGCACGCTTATCTCGAACCTGATCGCGTTTCACGTCAACAAGTCGAACAACTGGTCGCTGGCCGCAGCACTGGCCACGATCCTGCTGGTGGTGATCATGCTGCTCTACTGGCTTTACGACAAGATCGTCGGCATCGACAAAATGAAGCTGGGATAAGACATGGCTCTGCCGATTTATGCCTCGCCACTGGAACGGGTCTGGCATTATGCCTTCCGCACCATCTGCGCGCTGATCTTCCTTTTCCTGATCGCGCCGATCCTTGTGGTGATCCCGCTCAGCTTCAACGCCGACAGCTTTTTCACCTTTTCGCGCGGCATGCTGCAACTGGACCCGGCCGCCTATTCGCTGAAATGGTATGACCTCTTGCTGACCTTCCCCAATGTCCCCCTCGACATACCGCGCGACAGCACCTTCTGGGGCACAGTCTGGCGCGAGGCGGCCTGGATCGTGGCGGCCAAGAACTCGGTCATCATCGGGTTTTTCGCCACCATCATCGCCACTACCCTGGGCACCTTGGCCGCCCTTGGCCTCAGCCGCCCGGAAATGCCCTATCGCAAGGCTGTCATGGCGGTGCTGATCTCGCCGATGATCGTGCCGGTGATCATCATCACGCTGGGCCTGTTCTTTTTCTATTCGTCGATCGAGGTCAACAAATGGGGCGTGCCCTATCTGGGCGTAATCATGGCCCACGCCACGCTGGGCATGCCCTTCGTGGTCATCACCGTCACCGCCACCCTGTCCGGGTTTGACCATTCGCTGACCCGCGCCTCGGCCAGCCTTGGCGCTTCACCATCGACGACGTTTTTCAAGGTCATCATGCCGCTGATTACCCCCGGCATGGTGTCCGGTGCTCTCTTCGCCTTTGTCACCTCGTTTGACGAGGTTGTCGTGGTGCTGTTTGTCGGCAAGGCGGATGAGCAGACCATCCCGCGCCAGATGTGGAACGGCATCCGCGAACAGATCAGCCCGGCGATTCTGGCGGCAGCGACGATACTTGTGGTGATCTCGATCTGCCTCTTGGCTTCGATCGAGCTGCTGCGCCGCCGCTCCGAACGCCTGCGTGGCGTCACCCCGCAATAGGAACACTAATGGCCAATGCTTACGAGTCCGGCCGCCTGAACCTGCCCTTTGTTGGCATTTCCACCTTTGGCAAACGGCCCTACGTCGAAGATTGGCGCAAGATCGACGCCGATGTGGCCGTCATGGGGGCGCCTTATGACTTTGGCACCCAGTTCCGCGCCGGCGCGCGCTTTGGCCCGCGTGCGGTGCGCGAGGCTTCGACCCTGTTCAGCTTTGGCCACGCCGGGGCCTATGATCACGAGGATGATTGCACCTATCTGCCCGCCTCGGTCCGCATCGTCGATATCGGGGACGCCGACATCGTCCACACCGACACCGCGACCAGCCAT
>JAYSWK010000635.1:0-6594 GCA_043718085.1 Rhodobacterales bacterium | reverse complement strand
CTTTTCAAAAGGCTCTGGACGCGGTCGGCGCAAAAGGCATCGCCACCTTTGCCAGTCACGGATCGCATCTTGCGCATGGTCCTGCCAATCCCCTGCATTCAAAGGCTTGTCTGCGATGATGCAAGCAGGCGCGCAAGAATACCAGCCCGTTTTTGGACGGTGTTTTCGCGAGGGAACCCTGAGCCACGGTCTTGGTGCATTCGGGACAGGTCCGCGAAACCAGAAAGACCCGCGCCGGAAAATCGTTATCCTAAGCCTTTGATTTAGAAGGTTCTGGTGGAGCAGAGGGGGATCGAACCCCTGACCTTATCATTGCGAACGATACGCTCTCCCAACTGAGCTACTGCCCCATCCGCGGGGATGTTGGTGGGGCAAACGGGGCAAAATGTCAAGGTGGATGACCCCGGCGCGCAGCGGGCGCAGGGGTTTCGTGCTCAGGGGGACATGGCCTGGGCGGCACCGCATTCGGCGGCCCCGGCGCAGGCGTGGTTGGCGGTGATCGCCTCGTGCAGGGCCTTAAGGCGTGCGGCACCAAGGTGGGGGGCGATGTTGTGCAACTGGTGGGGGTCGGTGGCCATGTCGTAGTAGCCGACCTCGCCCGAGCCATCCAGATATTCCACATACATCGTGTCCTTCATGCGCATCGCCACATAGGTTGGCGGATCACCGGCCTTGGCTTCGGCCATGTCCGGATCGTCCGGGCTTGGGGCCGACTGCTTGTGCTCGACCAGCGCGATATTCCGGCGCGGCCCGGGTTGGCCGTGCAAAAGCGGCACCAGCGATCGGCCATCGACCGTGGCGGAAGGCAAAAGGCCGGCAAGCTCCAGAAACGTCGGGTGCAGGTCGATGTTCATCGTGATGTCGCCGTTGCGGCTGCCCGGAGCCACACCGGGGCCGACCACGACAAGCGGCACCTTGATATCGGTGTCAAAGGGCGTCAGCTTGCCCGACCGCAACGAAAACTCGCCCAGATGAAAGCCATTGTCCGAGGTGAAGATCACATAGGTCTCCTTGGACAATCCCAATTCTTCCAGGGCCTTGCGGATATCGCCGATCATGTCGTCCACCCCTTTCACCGATTGCACGCGCAGCCGGTAAATCTGATCAATCCTGTTTTGAAATCGCTGGTCCAGCGCGGGAATGTCTTGCAACCATTGCGGCGCATTCGCGTCCGGACGTGCCGCGAATGCCGGGGTGCGCGGATAACTTGTATCACCAAAGGCATCGGCATAGCGGCGCGGCGGCGTAAAGGGCGCATGGGGCGAAAAGGTCGAAAGCTCCAGGAAGAACGGGCCGCCCGAGGCATCGGCGATAAAGGCCTGCCCCAGGGCGGACAGCTCGTCCGTCATATGCGGCTGGGGGGAAATGATCGCGCCATTGTGATTGAGCGTATAGTTGAAATTGGCATAGGCATTGCCCGCCACCGCCCATTCGCTCCAGCCTTGGGGAATGCCGCCGGTCTCGGCCTCATAGCCGTTCAGGTATTTTCCCATCATCGCCGTGGCGTAGAACCCGTTGTGCAAGGCGACGGCAAAGCTTTTCGTGTCATTGCCATGGGTCATGAACGCACCCAGGCCGCCATCCTTGCCGGTATTGGTGATGACCCCGGAATTGTGCGGCAAGAGCCCGGTAAAGATCGAGGTGCGCGACGGGCAGCACAGGCTGTCGGTCACGAAATAATTGTCGAATGTCATGCCCTCGGCCCGCATCCTGGCCAGGTTCGGCATGGTCTTGGCCAGGGTGCCCAGATCGTCGGGCATCAGGTTCATCGAAAAGTCATCGACCAGGATCAGCACGATATTGGGACCTTGATCGACCGTCGCGGGCAACGCCTTGGCAGCGGTGGGTTTGTTGCCGGCCGCCTTGCCCGCCTCATCGGCGCCAGGCGCCTTGCCCGTCATGGATTTGACGGCCTTGCAGGCGGCGATTACGGCGTCGCGCACCACGGGCAAGGCGATCTTGCCATTGCCGGGCGGTGCGACCCCGGTCATCAGGGGGTTCATGCAGTCGCGGATGATCCTGGTGCCCTTGCCCAGCCCGCCGAAATTGACAAAACCCGCCGCTTCACAGGCCGCGTGCAACTCGGCGCAGCCGGTGCGGGCAAATGCGCCAAAAGGCGCGCAAAGCAGGATGACAAGCAGGGCCAAAATGGCCAACAGACGGTTTGCCGACATCACCACCCCTTTGAACGATCAAATCACGCGCCCAAGGCGCACGCACGAATCGCGCAGGCGCGTCCGTTTCCTGGGGGTGAGCTATCAAGAAATTTCCGGCTTTGCCTCATCCCCGGATCGCGCCCGGCTGAAAGCCGCCGAAAAGCAAAAAGCGGGCCGAAGCCCGCTTTTCCTGTCATTGCCCGCGCAGCATCACGCCGGGGTGCATTCGGGATGTTCGATGATGTCGCGCGGATCATCACAGCCCGAACCGCCCGGCTTGCGCGGCCGGCGGCGGTCAATCTCGCCGTTCAGAACCGAGGCGTCATAAAGACCATTGCCAAAGGTCAGGGCCTGGGCCGGGGCGATGGCGGTCAAGGCCAGGGCGGCCAGGGTCGCGGTCAGAAGCAGTTTTTGCATTTTGATCTCCATGGATTGGTTGGTTTTGGTGAGATCAATCTAACCGCCCCTATTCCTGTGGGACACGGACCCATGGCCCGCGAACTCGCCCTATTTCCTGGGACCTTGGTCTGACTTTCAGCCCTTCAAATGCTCGCGCGCCAGCATTGCCGCCTCGACCCGGTTGCGGACCTGCAGCTTTTGCAAGATCGATGTCATATAGTGTTTGACCGTTTTTTCCTGCAATTCCAGCGCCTCGCCCACTTCGCGGTTCGACTTGCCGGTGGCCACAAGTTTCAGGATATCCTCCTCGCGCTTAGACAGATCGTCCATGGGATTGGGTTCGCGGGCCACCGTATCGCGCCGCCGCATCGCCACCAGAAGCCGTCCCGCCAGACCCGGTGAGACATATGAGCGTCCGGCATGCAGCTCGCGCACCAGATCGACCAGCTCCTCGGCGCCCACACCTTTCAGGATATAGCCCATGGCGCCCAGCTTGATCGCCTGCATCAAATCGTCATCGGCCTCCGAGGCGGTCAGCATGGCCACGCGGGGCGGGGCATCTTGCGCCATGATCCGGGCCAGCGCGCCGATCCCGCCGCCCTTGGGCATCGAGATGTCCAAAAGCACGATGTCGGGCCGGGTGCGCAGGGTAACGTCGGCGGCCTCTTCGCCATCGCTGGCCTCGCCCACGATCTCGATCCCTTCGGCATCGGTCAGGCTGCGGGCCACGCCGTCGCGGTAAATCGGGTGGTCGTCGGCCAGCACGATCCGGATCACATCGCTCATTCCACACCTCGCAAATCAATCACCATGGCCAGTTCTGTCCCGCGCTTGCCATCGCGGCGGTTGCGCAGGGTCAGGCTGCCCCCCAGGCTTTCGACCCGGCCCGAAAGCCCGGCCAATCCCAGCCCATAAGAATCGCCATCCTTGGACGTGTTTTGCAAGCCCGGCCCGCCGTCGCGCACCTCGAGCCGCAAGACATCGCCTGCCAAAGCGACATTGACCTCTTGCCCCGCACCCTCGGCATGGCGCCAGGCGTTGGTCAGCCCTTCCTGAATGACCCGCCCCGCGCAGATCTTGACGGCCAGCGGCAGATCCTGACGCCCGCCAAGGCTGACCGTCAGGTCAACCTCGCTGCCGGTCCGGCCCGAATGGGCATCCACCAGCGCCTGGATCACCTGGGCGATCGGCTTGCGGTCGATGTCCGGCAACGACGCCCCGCGCGAGATGTTGCGGATCTCCTTGATGGCATCCTTGACCGCAGCCTCGATCTGGTCGATCTCGGGCCCGGCCAAATCCTTGGTCACCAGTTTGCGCAACGCATCCAGCCGCAAGGCGGCAAAGCCCATCAACTGGGCTGGCCCGTCATGCAGATCCGCCCCGATCCGGCGCAGGGCCCGGTCGTTCAGCGCCGAAAACCGCCCCGCCGCCGATTGCACTTTCAGCCGCAACGAGACGTTGTGCGCGGCCATGTCGGACAGCGCGTCGAACTGGCGGTCGATGGTGCGGCTGCCGCGCAGCACGAGGGCGAACAGGCTGGCCCAGATCACCGCCATGATCAGCGCCACCGCCGCCCAGGTCGCCAACCTGACCTTGACCAGATCGCTTTCCAGCTGCGTGGCGTTTTCATAGAATTCGGCGATGGCGATGATCTTGCCCGTGCCCTTTTGGCGGATCGGGCTGTAAATCTCCAGCAAGGGCACGCCCAGGGCGGCCTCGCCCTCGTCCTCCAGATCGGCAAGCGCGTTGAACTCGGCAGCGACCTCGCCCGCCCAGGCCTGTTTCAGGTTGTCGGTCGGGGCAAAAGTCTTTCCCACGATCGCGGGGTCCGACGCGGCGATGACCTTGGCCCCCTTGATCCAGATCTTGAACGACAAGACCCGCTGGCCCAGCGGGGTTTCCACCAGAAGCTTTTCCAATTCCCACCGGCTGGCCTCGGTCAGGTGGTCCTGGGTTGCCAGCTCTTGCGACAGCGGGGCGATGAAGCTTTCCATGTAAAGCGCCGTGGCATTGGCCGTGTTGCGCACCACAACCTCGATGATCCGCCCCGAGACCCAAAGCCCGACAACCACCGCCGCAATCAGCATGACCGAACCGCTGGCCAGGGCAAACTGCTGGGCCAACGACATCTCGGACCTTTCGGTCGCGGCAGTCTTGATGTCCGTCATCGCCCCCCCGTTACGCCGGTCAGACCGGACGAGTGTCACCCGGTCAGCATATGACTGGCAAGTCCAAATGCCAGCGACCCCGCCAAAGTCGCCAACACGACCGAGGCGCGCAAGGCAAAGACCAAAAGCACCGCCGCCACACCTGCCGCCACGGGCAGGATTTGGGTTTCGGCGGTGCGGAAATAGGGCAGTGCCTCGGCCACGAACAGGGTGGCGATGGCGGCAGGTCCGGTTGCCGCCAGAAAACGGCCAAGCCTGCTGCCGGGCGGCACATCGGCCAGACGGGCCCGCAGGGGCAGATAGCGCAGGGCCCAGGTGCCCGCCCCGACAATCAGCGCCAGGATCATGGCCTCAGACCACATGGCGGCCCTGCCCCAACCCGGTGGCACCGACCAGCGCCCCGGTTACCATGCCCGCCAAAAGGCCCGCCGTGCCAGACCATGCAAAGGTCACGACGACCGTGGCCAGACCGGCAAAAGCAATCACCGGCACATGTTCGCGTTTCAGCAAGGACAACAGCAGCGCCAGAAAAAGGGCAGGCAACATGAAGCCAAGCCCGGCACTGACCGCAGGCCATGCGACCAACGCCCCGCCCCCCGCCAAGGCGCCAGCAAGCGTGCCAAGGACCCAGGCGGCATAGGCACCCAGACCCAAGCCCGCCATGAAGGGCTCTGAAAAGCGCCGCCCGCGGGCAAATTCACCCAAGGCGGCGGCAAAAACCTCGTCCGTCAGGCCAAAGGCCCAGATCCAGGCCCAGCCGGTTTTCGCCGCACCCCCGTCAGGGCCGACCGCCTGACGCATCAGGGCCGGACCGTAAAGCACATGGCGCAGCCCCACCCCGATCAACGTGGCCGCCGCCACCGCCAAGGGCGCGCCAGCGGCCAGCAAGGCAATTGCCAGAAACTGCGCCGCCCCCGAATACATGATGACCGACATCGCCACCGCCTCCGCCTCGCTCAACCCCGAAAGGGTGGCGGCGACGCCAAAGGAAAAGGCGATCGGCAAATAGCCCAGAACCAAAGGCACCGAGGTGACAAGTCCGGTTTGGAAGCTGGGTGTCTTGGGCATGTCCATCGCGGCAGCTAGAGGGGATGAGTTTTCATGGAAACAAAAAGCATCGGAAAGCGCGTTCGAGCCCTGGCGACAGGCAGGGCTTTCCGTCACCGTTTGAACTCATCCCGCTTTAAAAAGGGCGGTCAGGCAATTGTCAACGCGGGGGCCGGGGTTTTTCAGCCCATGGCCGCCGCGTCAGAAGGATCGCGCATCGTTTGCCCTGCGAAACCCATGCCCGGAATTTTCTGACGAAAATTGAGATGCTTCGCAGAAAATGCGGTCCGGGCACCATGGGCGGGTGGGGCAGCCCCCCCTCTATTCCGCCGCCGCCATATAGCTTTCCAGTGGCGGGCAGATGCAGATCAGGTTGCGGTCGCCGTAAACATTGTCAACCCGGCCCACCGGCGGCCAGTATTTGTCGACCCGAAAGGCGCCGGGCGGAAAGCAGCCCTGCTCGCGCGGGTATTTGCGGGTCCAGTCCGCCACCAGATCCTCGACCGTATGGGGGGCGTGGCGCAGGGGGCTGTCCTCGGCCGAAATCTCGCCCTGCTCAACCGCGCGGATCTCTTCGCGGATCGCCAGCAGGGCAGTGATGAAACGGTCGATCTCGGCCTTGGTCTCGCTTTCCGTGGGCTCGACCATCAGCGTGCCCGCGACAGGCCAACTCATCGTGGGCGCGTGAAAGCCGTTGTCGATCAGCCGCTTGGCGATGTCATCCACCGTGACCCCCGCCTCGGCAAAGGGCCGCGTGTCCAGAATGCATTCATGCGCCACCCGCCCCTTGTTGCCCATGAACAGCACCGGATATTGCGACTTCA
>JAYSWK010000634.1:0-2639 GCA_043718085.1 Rhodobacterales bacterium | reverse complement strand
GTGCGCCGGTCGGTGACCAGTTCATCGGCATAGACCCAGGGAAAGCCGTGGCGGATCGCCCGCGCCTCGGCCTTGGGTTTCAAACGGACAACGGGGCGCCCGTACAGGGGCGCATCGTCAGGCTCTGGCGGAAAAGAAGAAGGGGAGGTCATGCCCCCCCTTTACTGTGCTTGTGCCCGATAGGAAAGCCGCTACTCGGCCAAAGTCAGATCCGACGGCGAGAAGTCATCGCGGGTCACGGTTGCCTGCGCCTCGGCCGGGTGACCCGGACGCGAAAGTTCGGCGTCAAACGCCTGGGTCAGACTGGCCAAGATCACAACTTTCTGCGTGATGCCGCGCTGTTCTTCCCGCAGGGCACGGATGCCCCCCGATGCCGGCGTGTCGATGACCACCAGGCGCGGGCCGTCCAGAATTTCTTGGGTCTGCGCGTCATAGATCGTCAGGTAGAAGTCCATGCCGAAATTGCCGCCGATCGTCGCACGGGTCTTGGGGGACAGGGCGTGGAATTTTGTCACCTGAATTGCCACCTCGACGGCACGACCCGCTGTCATGTCGGCCGTGCTGCGCGCCAGAGCGGTGTCGAACATGGCCTCGATCTGGGTATAACGGTCGCCTTCGGGATCGCCATGCCAGACGATATCGGCGCGGGGCAGGTAGACATCCGCCTCGGACACCAAAAGGTCGTGCGGCACAGTCACACTATAGCCCATAACGTGATATTGGGTCTGAGCGGCGGCATTCACGCCCACTTCCCCCACACCGGTCGATGCCATTTCCGATCCGCGACTGGGCATTTGAGCGGTTGAACACGCGACCAGCGCCATGGACATACAGAAAGCGGATACGAGTTTGGCATTGAACATTTCTTGTTCTCCACGGCATTTTGCCTTTTTGGCTGCGTTGAAGATGCGCGCCGATTGTGGCCAAAATTGGAAAAGACTGGTGCAACTTCAGGGAAACTTGTGCCGATCCGGAAACAATTGCCCGAATTTCCCGGCTTTTTTGCGCCCTGCCCTGCCGTTTCCCATCGCTTTCGTGCATAATCGGGGTGGCCACAGCCCGTTGGCCGCGCGCGCCGAATTTGGTTGTTAGCGCTAACGTAAACTGATAGATGCCACCCTGCCCCCGATCCCCAAACCGGAGCCGACATGCCGCTTCACCCGACCCTCGCCCGTGTCACCACCCGCATCCGTCAGCGGTCGCAGGCCAGCCGCACAACCTATCTGGAGCGGATCGCCAGGGCGGCGCAGACGGGTCCGGCGCGGGCGCATATCTCGTGCGGCAATCAGGCCCATGCCTATGCGGCGATGACCGAGGACAAGCCGGCGCTGGTCGCAACCCGGCTGCCCAATCTGGCAGTTGTGACGGCCTATAATGACATGCTGTCGGCCCATCAGCCCTATGAGCATTACCCAGAACTGATCCGCGCCACGGCCCGCAAAGTCGGGGCGACGGCGCAGGTGGCGGGCGGAGTTCCGGCCATGTGCGACGGGGTGACCCAGGGTCAGGCGGGGATGGAGCTGTCGCTGTTTTCGCGCGATGTGATCGCCATGGCGGCAGGTGTGGCCCTGTCGCACAATGTCTTTGACGCAGCCCTTTTCCTGGGCGTTTGCGACAAGATCGTGCCGGGGTTGATCATTGCGGCTGCGACATTCGGGCATTTGCCAGCCGTCTTTGTGCCTGCGGGGCCGATGACTTCGGGCATTGCCAATGACGAGAAATCGCGGGTGCGCAATGCCTTTGCCAACGGCACGGCCAGCCGCGAAGATCTGATGAAGGCCGAGATGGCGGCCTATCACGGGATCGGCACCTGCACCTTTTACGGCACGGCCAATACCAATCAGATGTTGATGGAATTCATGGGGCTGCATCTGCCGGGATCGTCTTTCGTCAATCCCGGCACCGATCTGCGCGACGCTTTGACGGTGGCCGCCGTCGAACAGGCAGCGGCGATCACGGCTTTGGGGGCGGATTATCGCCCGGCGGGCGCGATCCTGGACGAGCGCGCCTATGTCAACGGCATCGTCGGGCTGATGGCCACCGGGGGGTCGACCAATCTGGTGCTGCATCTGCCCGCCATGGCGCGGGCCTCGGGTGTGCTGCTGGAACTGCAGGATTTCGAGGAGATCAGCCAGATTGTTCCCCTGATGGCCAAGGTCTATCCCAACGGGTTGGCTGATGTGAACCATTTCCATGCCGCGGGCGGGATCGGGTTCCTGATGGGCGAGTTGATGGATGCGGGGCTCTTGCACGCCGATGCGCGCACGATCCTGGGCACGGGGCTTGCCCCCTATCGGTGCGAGCCCAGGCTGAAGGGCGGCGCCTTGACATGGGAGCCGGGCACGGCCCACAGCCTGAATGACAAGATCGTGCGCCCGGTTGCCGATCCTTTCGCGGCCACGGGCGGCTTGCGGCAGTTGTCGGGCAATCTTGGCATCGGGGTGATCAAGGTGTCGGCCGTGGCTCCCGAGCGCCATGTCATCGAAGCGCCGTGTCGGATTTTCCACGACCAGAACGAGGTCAAGGCGGCGTTCAAGGCGGGTGAGTTTACCAGCGACACCGTGGTCGTGGTGCGGTTTCAGGGCCCGCAGGCCAATGGAATGCCCGAGTTGCATTCGCTGACCCCGACGCTTTCGGTG
>JAYSWK010000633.1:0-2648 GCA_043718085.1 Rhodobacterales bacterium | reverse complement strand
TGCTATGTCAAGCCGCATCCCTTGTTGAGCGACGCACAGCGCGCCTGGCTGGGCAAGGTCTGTGGCCGCTTGCCGAATGTGGCGATTGTGGATGCCAGTGTGCATGACATCATCAGGGCCTCGGGTGTCATCGTGTCGCAGAATTCGGCGGTCGGGTTCGAGGCGCTGATGCACCGAAAGCCGGTGATCACCTGCGCCGAGACCGATTATGCGGTGGCCTCGCTGGTCAGCCGGACGGCGGCCGATTTGCGCGACAATATCAGGCGCGCCCCGGCGCATTTTGCCGAATTCCCATACGAGAAATATTTCTATTGGTTTCTGGGCCAGAACATGCTGGAGCCGCAAGACCCGGCCTTTACCAGCCGGGCGATGTGTATTCTATACCGGCAATGACCACTGTGGCCCCTGAAAGTCCGGCCAGGCCCCCCAGTTCCCTTAACCTGCCAAATGCCGTAGACCCTGGGTCACATCGGTGCGCACGGCCAGCCGTAGTCCCGGTTCATCGCCAGCCCGCAGTGCCGCAAGGATCATGCGGTGATGTTGCGGCGTGTCGCGGCGTTTGAGCTTGTCATAAAGGGAGCGCATGGTCGGCCCCAGTTGCAGCCAGACGGTTTCGCAGATGGCCAGCATGGCCGGGGCCTGGGCGCGCAGATAAAGCGTGCGGTGAAATTCAAGGTTTGTCCTTACATAGGCCACCGCGTTGTGGGTCATCGCGGCTTCCTGGTTCAGCGCATTGATCGCGGTCAGGCGGTCGATCAGGGCAAAATGGGCGCGGGGCAAGGCGCGGGAGGCCATTTCCGGCTCCAGCAGGGCACGCAGCGCGGCCAACTCCTCGATCCGTTCAGGGGAAAGTTCTGGCGTCGAGACGCGGCCCGAGGAGGAGATGGTCAGCGCCCCTTCCGCAGCAAGGCGGCGCACGGCTTCGCGGGCGGGGGTCATCGAGACATTGTATTGCAAGGCAAGACCGCGCAGGGTGATCGGCTGGCCAGGGGGCAGTTCGCCATGCATGACCTGTTGGCGCAGCGTCCGGTAAAGGCGTTCGTGCGCGGGGGCTTTGGGGTCGGCCAGGCGGGGGATAATCGGCATGGGGCAAGCCAAGCACTCGGGCGGCTGCCGGTCAAGCCTGAAGCGGGTCAGGCGAAATGCAGGGCGTGCAAATCCTTGCCTTGGGCATGCAGCCAGGCGCGCTGGGCCTGCCAGCCGGGGTAGAGGCGGGTGACGACGGACCAGAACGCCTGGGAATGGTTCATCTCGACCATATGGGCAACCTCGTGGGCCGCGACATAGGTCAGCACCGCTGGCGGCGCCATGATCAGCCGCCAGGAGTACATCAAGGCCCCGTCATGGGCGCAACTGCCCCAGCGCGACCGGGTGTCGCGCAGGGTCAGGCGGGTGACCTTGCGGCCCAGAAGGGTGGCGTAGTGGTCTGAGGCTGCGGCCAGGCGGTCGCGCGCCAGGGTCTTGAGATAGGCCGCCGTGCGGGCGGCGGCCTGGGCGGGATCGCCGGGGATCAGCAGCGAATCGCCGTCAAGCCTTGTGCTGCGGCCGGGGCCCTGGGTCAGGGTCAAAAGGCGGCCCTCGACCGGGATTTGCTGGCCCAGCACCACGGGCCTGTGGGCCGGGCGGCGGGCGAGGGCGGCGCGCAGCCAGGTTTCATGGGCGCGGGCAAAATCCATCGCCTCGACGTCGCGGGCACACTGGGGCATGGACAGGGTGACGCGGCCATCAAGCTGGCTGACGCGCAGCGAAAAACGCCTTGCGCGGGCCGAACGGCGCAGCGTGATTTCAACGGGGGGTGGGCCGGGAAGCAGGAACATGGCGCCTCTTGCAGGGAAGCGCCAGAATAGCCATCTGGGGGGCCGTCGCAACTGGTTGTGCTGCAGGCAGAGCCGCGCCGAAATCGAGGCAAAAAGGCTTTGACACTCCCCCGGACCTGTGGCAAGCGGGCGGCTTACTGGCAAACAGCCTTAAAGGATTCCCATGCCCAAGCTTGAATGGGGCACGAAGCGCACCTGCCCGACCACCGGCAAACGCTTCTACGACCTGAACAAATCGCCGATCGTCAGCCCCTATACGGGCGAGGTGGTCGATATCGAAAGCGCACGTCGCAAGATGGCGGCCTCGGTCATCGCCCGTGTGGCGCCCGAAAAGGACGACGACGTTCTGGTCGACGATCTGGACACGGATGAAGATCTGCTGACGCCCGATGTGGCAGACGACGCGGAACTGGACGACGAGCTTCTGGAAGAAGATGCCGATGACAACGTGTCGCTGGACGATCTGACCGAAGTTGCGGGCGACGAAGAAGAAGTCTGAGCTGCCGCTTGACCATCCAAGGCCCGGCCTGCCCCAAAGCAGCGCCGGGCCTTGTCTTTTCCGGGCCTTGGCGGAGTAAGACGGGCCCGGTGAACGGCGGCGAAAGCCGTGAAAATCTGCGCCCGGCGTCTGCATTTTTCACTTGCGTCCACCCGCCCGCCCCCCTAAACACCGCCCCACGACGCGCCCAGCGTTGTTGAGGTTGGACCCGGCGAAATGCCGAAACACCGAATGGGGTCATAGCTCAGATGGGAGAGCGCTTGAATGGCATTCAAGAGGTCGGGAGTTCGATCCTCCCTGGCTCCACCAACATTCTTAAGAGATTTCAACGC
>JAYSWK010000632.1:0-6624 GCA_043718085.1 Rhodobacterales bacterium | reverse complement strand
GGGGCGATCTGGGGTGGTTCGGCCTTGGTGCGATGGTCAAGCCTTTTGAGGACGCGGTCGTGGCAGCCAAGATAGGCGAAGTCGCTGGCCCGGTGAAGACCGATTTCGGCTGGCACCTGATCCTTGTCTCGGAAACCCGCAATGCAGCGGCGCCCGCCTTGGCCGATGTGCATGATCAGCTTGCCGCGGATATGCAGAAAGAGGCGATTGCCGCCTTCATCAAAAGCGTGACTGACAAAGCCGAGATCGCACGCCCCGAGGTCGAGGTTGACCCGGCGCTGATCCGCGATATGACCTTGCTCGACAAGTAATCCAAAACAGGGGGAGTGGCAGCCATGTCCAAGACCGACTGGAAAGCAGAAGCGAAAGCACTGAAAAAGCAGTTGAAACTGCTGGCCGAGGCCGCTCCGCCCGCGACAAGTTCCAAAAAGGCCAAGCCCGTCTCACCCCTGGCCCCGGCATCCTTTCCTGACCTGCCTCCGATCGCGGGGGTCGAGTTTGCTGCCTGCCAGGCCGGGGTGCGCTATGCCATCCGCAAGGATGTGATGCTGGTTTGCCTGGCGCCTGGCACCACCATTGCGGGCGCCTTTACCCGCTCGACAACCCGTTCGGGCTGCGTGCGCGATTGCCAGACGAAACTCGCCACCCGCGTTCCCCAAGGGGCCGGGGCCGCCATCATCGTGAACTCGGGCAATTCCAACGCCTTTACCGGAAAAATTGGCGACAAGGCTGTGGCCGAGGTGACCAATGCCACGGCCCGCGCGCTTGGCATCCCGGCGTCGCGCGTCTTTTCCTCGTCCACCGGGGTGATTGGCGAGCCTTTGCCTTATGAAAAGATCACCGTGGCAATTCCGGATCTGGTCAAGGATTTGCGACCGGACGCCATCGCCATGGCCGCCCAGGCGATGATGACCACCGACACGTTCCCCAAGGGTGCCACGGCTTCGGTCCAGGGCGAAGGTGGCATGGTGCATATATCGGGCATTGCCAAAGGCTCGGGCATGATCGCCCCGGATATGGCCACGATGCTGGTTTATATCTTTACCGATGCCACGATCAGCGCCACGATGTTGCAGCGCATCCTGCACCGCAATGTGGATGCGACCTTCAATTCGATCACCGTCGACAGCGACACCTCCACGTCGGACACTTTGCTTGTCGCCGCGACCGGAAAATCCTCCGCCGCACCCCTCAAAGGCCAGGCACTGAAGGATTTCGAGGCCGCATTGACCCAAGTGATGCGCGACCTGGCCCATCAGGTTGTCCGTGACGGCGAAGGGGCCACGAAATTCGTCGAGGTGCGGGTGACAGGCGCCTCGTCGGATGCCGATGCGCACCGCGTCGCCCTTGCCATCGCCAATTCGCCCTTGGTCAAGACCGCCGTTGCAGGCCAGGACCCGAACTGGGGCCGCATCGTCGCGGCTATTGGCAAATCCGGGGCCGAGGCTGACCGGGACCGCCTGACGATCCGCTTTGGCGATATCGTGGTGGCAAGAAACGGCTGGCGCGACCCGAAATACCGCGAGGCGGATGGTGCCGCCTATATGCTGCAATCCGACCTGGTTATCGGCGTCGATATGGGTCTGGGACGTGGCAAACGCTCGGTTTGGACCTGTGACCTGACCGCCCGCTATGTCGAGATCAACGCAGACTACCGCTCCTGATCATTTGACCTTTTCCAAATACTCCACAGGGGGTCTGGGGGATGTGAAATCCCCCAGCTTTCGCCAAAGGCACCACATGATAACGCTGCTCGTCTCCGCCGTTGCCCTGATCGACAAGGAAGGCCGCGTTCTGCTCGCCCAGCGCCCAAAGGGCAAATCGCTTGCGGGCCTGTGGGAATTTCCCGGTGGCAAGGTCGAGCCGGGTGAAACCCCGGAAGTGGCGCTGATCCGCGAGTTGAAGGAAGAGCTTGGCATCGACACCTGGTCGTCTTGCCTGGCCCCCCTGACCTTTGCCAGCCACACCTATGAGACCTTCCACCTGCTCATGCCGCTGTTCGCCTGCCGTCGCTGGGAAGGTATCCCCGCCCCGCGCGAGGGTCAAACCCTGGCCTGGGTGCGCCCGAACCAGCTGCGCGACTACCCGATGCCCCCGGCCGATCTACCCCTGATCCCCATTCTGCGCGACTGGCTGTAACGCAAACGGCCCGAAGTTTCCCCCGGGCCGCATTCCGTAGGTCGGGGTTAACCCCGACGCTTATGCCAATGTGCGCTGAATCTCTTCCCGCTCGAATATTTCGATCACGTCATCCTTGCGGACATCTTCATAGCGTTCGAACGCCATGCCGCATTCCTGACCCGAAATCACCTCTTTGACCTCGTCCTTGAAGCGTTTCAGCGTCTTCAGCGTGCCTTCATGGATTACGACGTTGTCACGCAGCAACCGCACCCCGGCCGAACGGCGCGCAACACCTTCGGTGACCAGACAACCCGCAACCATGCCCACGCCCGAAACCTTGAAGGTTTCCAGGATCTTGGCATAGCCGATGAAGGTTTCGCGCACTTCGGCCTTGAGCAAGCCCGATGCCGCCGCCTTGATGTCATCCACCAGATCATAGATGACCGAGTAATAGCGGATCTCGACGCCCTTTTGCGTGGCGCTGGCCCGCGCCGTGGCATTGGCCCGCACGTTGAACCCGATGATCGGCGCACCCGAAGCTTCGGCCAGGCCCACATCCGTGTCGGTAATTGCACCCACACCGTAATGCAGCACGCGCACGCGCACCTCGTCATTGCCGACCTTCTCCAGCGCCTGCACGATGGCTTCGGCAGAGCCTTGTACGTCAGCCTTGACCAGAACCGGCAGTTCGGCCACCGACTGATCCGCCTTGGCCTTGGCCATCAGCTGTTCCAGCGTGGTAGCGGCCCCCACGGCGGCGCGCTTGTCCTTGGTGGTTTTCATGCGGTAATCGGCGATTTCACGCGCCTGCGCTTCGGTTTCCACCACGTTCAGCGTGTCACCCGCATGCGGCGTGCCCGACAGACCCAGCACTTCGACCGGAACCGACGGGCCGGCCTCGGCCACGGTTTCGCCCTTGTCATTGACCAGCGCACGAACCTTGCCCCACTGTTCGCCCACAACAAAGATATCGCCTTTGCGCAGCGTGCCATTGCTGACCAGAACGGTCGCAATCGGACCACGGCCCACATCCAGCTTGGCTTCGATCACGGCACCCTGAGCGGCCCGCTTCGGGTTGGCCTTCAGTTCCAGAATCTCGGCCTGAAGGGCAATGGCCTCCAAAAGGGTGTCCAGCCCCTTGCCGGTCTTGGCCGACACCTCGACATCCTGAACATCGCCCGACATGGCCTCGACCACGACGTCGTGTTGCAAAAGATCGGTCCGCACCTTGTTCGGGTCGGCCTCGTATTTGTCGATCTTGTTGATCGCCACGATCATCGGCACCTTGGCAGCCTTGGCATGGGCAATCGCCTCGATCGTCTGGGGCATGACCGCGTCATCCGCCGCCACGACCAGCACGACGATATCCGTCACCTGTGCCCCGCGCGACCGCATCGAGGTAAATGCAGCGTGGCCGGGCGTGTCCAGGAACGTCAGAACCTGGCCCTTTTCGGTTTTCACCTGATAGGCGCCGATGTGCTGGGTGATTCCGCCCGCTTCGCCCGAGACGACCGAAGTCTTGCGGATCGCATCCAGAAGCGAGGTCTTGCCATGGTCAACGTGGCCCATGATCGTCACGATCGGCGGGCGCGGCGTCAGGTTTTCGCTGCTGTCCTGAACCGTATCGATGACCTGTTCCACATCGGCGTCCGACACGCGCACGGCGCGGTGGCCAAACTCTTCGATCACCAGTTCGGCCGTGTCGGCATCAATGGCCTGGTTCATCGTGACCATCATGCCCATTTTCATCAGGCTCTTGACGACATCGCCGCCACGTTCCGCCATCCGGTTGGCCAATTCGCTGACCACGATGGTTTCTGGCAGCTGCACATCGCGGACCTGCTTTTCAGGCTTCACGCCCAGGCCCAGGGCCTTGGCACGGGCCTTTTCCTGCTTGCGCTTCATGGCGGCCAGCGAGCGGGTCCGCCCACCTTCGCCGGCAAGCGCGTCGTTCAGCGTCAGCTTGCCAGCGCGGCGCTGATCATCAGGCTTGGCCTTGGTCGCAGCGCGTTCACGGTCTTCGCGTTCACGGTCAGTCTTGCGCGGCCCAAGCGCGGGCTTGGCGCTGGCCGGGCCGCGCGTATCGGGCTCGGCGGCGTTAGAGGCCGGACGCGCAGACGCAGGGCGCGACGACGGACTTGGTCCGGCGGCGGCCTTCTTGGCATCGTCTTCGCGTTGCTGCCGGATCTCGGCTTCCTTGCGGGCGCGGTCAGCTTCGTCGGCCTTGGCCTTGGCAGCGGCGGCCGCTTCCTTTTCTTCGCGATCTTTCGCGTCAATCTCTTCACGGCGGCGCGCGCGATCTTCTTCGCGGACCTTGTCTTCCTCGGCACGGCGCGCCCTGTCTTCAACCTCGGACGCCTTTGCAGCCCGAAGCGCCGACAGGCGGCGCTCCATTTCCGCATCGGAAATCCCTGCCGGCCGCTTGGACGGATCGCCCAGACGTGGCTGTGCAACACCCGGCGCCGGTGCGCCTGGCTTGGCTGGCACCACGGTCAGCTTGCGCTTGACCTCGACGACGACGCTTTTGGTCCGTCCGTGAGAGAAGCTCTGCTTCACTTGACCGGAACGGGGCGCGCCACCACCCAGGCCGAGAGGTTTCTTGCCGTCAGTATCACTCATGCGTCCTACGTATCCTTCAAGGCGGTCTCGCCGCCATCCTGCTGACCGGATTGCCCACGCAACCCTGCCAACCTTGCCGCTTCCTCTACAACACGCGTAGTGAGTCCACCAGCCGCAAGCGCGGCGTGTATCGCACGTTCGCGCCCGAAAGCCAAACCCAATTCCCCAGCGGTCAAACAGCCAATATATTTACCGTTTTCCGCCGGCATTCGCAACTTGGACTTGCCGCGTTCCGACCCGTCCGAGGACTGGATCAGCACCACGGCCTTGCCGTTTTGCAGCCAGTCCTTGACCTTCTCATAGCCCATTACCGCCGCATTGGCCTTGCGGGTCAGCGAGATCATCTCGATCACCCGGCGCAGCACAAAGGCTTCCACCTGATCCGCCAGATCGTCCGGCACGGTGACCGGTTGCTTGGCCGTCCGGGCGAACAGACCTTTCTTCATGGCCTTTTCGATCATCGCCCGGTCTGAGGTCACATAGAACCCCCGGCCCGGCAATTTGGACATGACATCCGCCACGATCTGACCTTCCGGCCCAACGCAAAAGCGGATCAGACCCGCTTTGGGTTGAACCTCGCCCGACACAATGCATTTGCGTTCGGGATCGTCCTGGTCATTGATGAGGCCACCGCGTGTCACGGTTGAAACCCGAGGTCCGAGATCAGACCTCGGCCTCCTCTTCTTCTTGGGCCACTTGCAACTCGGTCGGATCGACCCAGCCCAGCATCACCCGTGCGGTCATGATCAGCGTCTGCGCTTCCTCAAGCGACATTTCGAACTTTTCCAGAACCCCTTCGTCCTTGTGGCGCGCGCCATTGACCGTGGTCCAGCCGCCAGCCAGTTCCCAGTCGGCGCAGGTGGCAAAGTCTTCCACCGTCTTGATGCCATCCTCGGCCAAAGCCTCGATCATCTGCGGCGTCAGGCCCTCGAACTCGACCAGGCTGTCCTCGACACCCAATTCACGGGCGTGGGCCAGCGCCTTGGCATTGGCCGCCTCCAGGTAATCGCGGGCGCGCGCTTGCAATTCGCCGGCCGTCGCCTCGTCGAACCCGTCGATCGACAGCAGCTCCTCGGCATCGACATAGGCCACTTCTTCCAGATTGGTGAAGCCTTCCGAGACCAGAAGCTGGGCCATCATCTCGTCGATGTCCAACGCATCGATGAACAGCTTGGTGCGCTCGGCAAACTCGGCCTGACGGCGGGCCGACTCGTCGGATTCCGTCATGATATCAATGTCCAAAGCCGTCAGCTGGCTGGCCAGACGCACGTTCTGACCGCGGCGGCCGATGGCAAGGCTCAACTGCTCGTCCGGCACGACGACGATGATCTTGCCGGCATCCTCGTCGATCACGACCTTGGAAACCTCGGCCGGTTGCAACGCGTTCACCAGGAAGGTCGCCTGATCCTGGTTCCATGGAATGATGTCGATCTTCTCGCCCTGCAATTCGTTCACCACGGCTTGCACACGGCTGCCCCGCATACCGACGCAGGCGCCAACCGGATCGATCGAGTTGTCATAGGAAATCACGGCAATCTTGGCGCGGCTACCCGGATCACGGGCGACGGCCTTGATCTCGATGATGCCGTCATAGATCTCGGGCACTTCCATCTTGAACAATTCGGCCATGAACTGCGGGTCGGTGCGCGACAGGAACACCTGCGGCCCACGGGCCTCGCGGCGGACATCCTTGATATAGGCGCGGATGCGGTCGTTGGGGCGATACGCCTCGCGGCCAATCTTTTCATTGCGACGCAGGATGGCCTCGCCACGGCCGATATCGACGATGATATTGCCGTATTCCTCGCGCTTGACCTGACCGTTGATGATCGTGCCCTTGCGGTCCTTGAATTCTTCGTACTGACGGTCGCGTTCGGCTTCGCG
>JAYSWK010000631.1:0-6632 GCA_043718085.1 Rhodobacterales bacterium | reverse complement strand
GGACTACTGGTTTCGCTACCATTGGCGACACGGGCGGACACTTGGACTGGACCAAACCGAGACGCCGAAGCGCGTGCTGGACCTCGGCTGCGGGGCGGGGATATTCCTCTACATCTGTCAAAGGATGGGGCATTCGGGTTTGGGTCTTGATATCGAAATGCCGATGTATCAGCAAATGGCCAAGGTCTTGGGTGTGCAATACCTTCCCGGACGGATCGCCCCGATGACGCCACTGCCTGCCGAGATGAAAGGCTTTGACGTAATCTCTGCCATTGCCATCAAATTCGACCGGCCGGATTTCGCGGACCGACACGCAAGGGTCTGGCAACTGCCCGAGTGGAAGTTCTTTCTGGCTGACCTCAAGACGCGGCTGAACCCGGGCGGACGGCTCTACATCAAGCCGAACCTGACGGCCGAGGGCGCGCTTTTCAGCGACCCAACCATCGAACCCTATCTTGTCTCGATCAGCGACGACGTGACGCCGCACGCAGATTTCGTCATTGCGAAAGACCGAATCGATGCCTGAGGCAGGCCAGTGCCAGATGCCTCAGATGCGCACGCGGGCCACGACGAACAGGTTCTGTGTCAGGAAATCGCGGTCGGTCAGGTCCGGATGGCGGGCACGAATGGCATCGGTAAGCCGGGTGGCGCCGTTTTCGGGCCGGGCGGGCACCTCTTCCGTCTCTTCGATATCGAAATAGCGACGGGTCGTTTCGATCACATCGTCCAGCCGCATCCGGTTAAGCCCCCGCTGAAGATAGTGGCCGATGGCAGGCTCAAAATCAAGATGTGCCCAGTCGACGAAATCCGACTGCGCGGGGTCAGACGGGTCGATGTCGGCCACGGTCTTGGGCGGCATGTGATGGCCGTTCCAGGTGAAGAAGTTGTGATGGTTATAGACCATGATCCCGCCGGGCCGCAGTAACTCGGACAGGTCGCGGAACACGGCATCCAGATGCAAAAGATGCTCGGTCACATTGTGAAGCGTCGCCACGTCGAAGACGCGATCCCGCGGTAGGTCCGAGGTCAGCTTCGGGCTGACCCTCCAAGCGGGAAACTTCTCCATCAATTCGCGCGGGGTCCAGCCAAAGCCTTCCTTGCGCTTGCCGGTCAGGTTCTTGACCCGGTCCTGGTCCGGCTTCACGATCGGATCAAGCCCAAGGTAGCTGTTCGCGCCCCCCGTCAGATAGCCCAGCCCATGCAGGCCGGGCCCACAGCCAACATCCAGCACATCCTTGCCACGCACCCAATCCTGGATGCGGCTGGGCCAGCCCATGTAGCCATAATCGATCGCCCGCTCCAGGATCTCGGGATGCATCGACCGGCCGCGCCATGGCTTGCCCGCAGTGTTGATCCAGAAGGCCCGACCGCAGTGCTGGATGCTGCGCTGGAACCCGGCCGTCGAATGCGCGACCGAAGGGCGATCATTGTGCAATGCGAAGATTTCCGAGAACAGCGCCAGCGCCTCGGGGTCGCGCGCGGTGCGGGCCAGACCGCGTTCGATCTCTTCATAGGGGCGCAGATGCGCCGCATTGGGCGCAAGGCGGTCAAGTTCCACATAGGCGCCGTCGAAATCAGCTGCCGCCAAAGCGCAGGCGATGGACACCAGAGCCACCGACGAGGCGGCGGCCATTTGCGAAACCTCTCTCGCGGCGTGCTCGGCGGCTGCGATCATCTCGGCCTCGGTACAAGGGGCGGGACCGCAACCAAGGGCCTGCGAGTTGCAGCCGGCATCGCCTTGCACATCGGCCCGCACCAGCGCGCCGCGATCCATCAGGCACCGAAGGAAATCGCCCATGTCGGGATAGCTCTCGTGCAGCGCGTTCTTGACGATGATGACCGCATCGGGCGTCAGCGCCGCCCAGACTTTCGACAGGATCGCAGCCAGATCCGGGGCCGATTTCGGTGCATCGACATAGCACAACCGCACCGGACGTCCGTCCCAGACAAATTCCTGAAAATCAGTCTCATGCACCTCAACCGTCAGGCCCAGCCTGCGCATGTTGGCCTCGAACCTCGCGCGGAACGAAGTGCCAGGGACTGCGAGGTCCGGCGCACGCCGGGCGTGGTCTTTGGTCCAGACGAAATTGTCCACGACGACAAGCCGTGCCTTGCGCGCCAGGACTTCCGACACTGCGCCAAGCCAAGGGCCGAATTCGACAACCACATCCCCGGCATCCAGCGCCGCGGCATGCCGGGAAACAAGCGAAAGGTCAGCAGCACTGACCATGCGCGGCAACAACTTTGCTCCAGCCGCTATCTGAGTGTTGCGACCGCCGGGTTTTCCGCTCATATCTTTAAAGCCACAGGATTTCTTACACTTGCAAGGGACGATGAACGATACCGCAGCCCCAACCCTAGCGCAAGCGCGTGTGCAGATCGGATTATTCTGCGACCAGCAGCTGTTTCTTGAGGCATATCTCTATGCCACGGGGTCGGCCTATGATGCGGCACACTATCCCGGCTTGTGGGAATTTCTTGCTCGGCGCCTGCGTGAAGGCGGCGCGGCAGAACTGGCCGTCAGGGCTCGGGCGGCGCTTTGGGAGGCGGGCTCGCTCCGCGGCCAGACCGCGCTGGACGAGGCCCAGGCTGCCTGCGACGCGGCCGATTTCCCCTGGGCGGTCGAGGTGCTGGATGCCGTATTCGGTCGCAATGCGGTCGATGCAGACGTGAACCTGGTCTATGGGCTCGCGCTGGTTAATAGCGATCCGGACGAAGCGCTGTCCCACCTTGGCCGCGCCGGGATGCCGACATTGACGGTGGCCTTGGCCGTGATCGACGCACTGCGCCGGGCCAATCGCCTGTCCGAGGCTTTGGAGGCGATCGCCGAGGCCGAGACCCGGTTTCCGGGCGATCCCCGCCTGACCGCACGCAAGGCGCGGGCGCTGGAGCGGCGCAACGATTGGGCCGGGGCGGTGCAGGAATGGCGCAAGCTTTTGGGCGACACCTCGATGTTCAGAACGCAGGGTCTGTCAAAGATTGCCGCTCTCAGCCGCCGGCTAGAGAACCACGCCGTCGCCGACGACGCGTTGGCCGAACTTCTTTTGGCGATGAACCAGGGGTCGGCGCCAAGCGACTTGCTGTCGCAAGTCGAAGCGCTTTTTCTGGCGGGCCAGACCGAGGCTGTGCTTTCCTTGCTGGAACGCATGTCGGCACACCGGGCCAGGGCACAGGTGTCGCCCGCAAATTGGGCCCTTGTCGCACAGACCCTGCTCGACGAAGGCCGGCTAGGGCTGACAGGCTGGATGCTGGCCCGCGGATTGCCGATCGGGCCAGCGGCGGCCTCGGTCGTTCAGGCAGCACCCCTGTCCGAAGCCGACCGGCGGGCGATGCGCGGTTCCGTTGGGGCGGCCGGGGCTGACCGCGTTTTGGCACCCGATGCCCTTCTTGCCAGCCTGACGGCGCCGAAACGCGGGACTGGCGACGCGGGCGCACTTGCCGACGACCGCATCCTTCTTGTCAACGCCACCCTGGCCGCTGGCGGGGCCGAGCGGCAGTTTGTTACGCTGGTCAATGCACTTCTGCAGCAGGGGGTTTCGCGCAGCCGCATTCATGTCGCACTGTTCTCGGTGATGGACGAAAGGGGGCATTCGCATTTCCTGCCCGCCCTGCAGCAGACCGGCGTCACCGTCCATATCCTGCCCGACAGCCCCGAACCTGCCGATTGGATCCCCCGCCCGGACCTCGTCGCGGCACTTCCCCTGCAGATCCGCTCCGACCTGCTGCGCCTTTTGCCCTTGGTCCGGCAGCTAAGGCCTGGGGTCCTGCACGGTTGGCAAGATCGTTCCTCGGTGGCCTGTGGGCTTGCCGGGCTGCTTCTCGATACGCCGCGGATGGTGCTTAGCGCGCGCAACATGGGGCCGGAATTGCGCGGCGAGGGTCGGCTGAAGGCGATGCGCGGGCTGATGGGCCACCTCTGCCGCGCACCGGGCGTGGTGCTGACGGTAAACTCGGTCGCAGGCACGCGGGATTACGAGAACTGGCTGGACCTTCCCAAAGGCACGGCAAAGTTGCTGCACAACGGCATTGACTTTGCGGCCTTCGTCCAGCCCCGCCCGCCTGGCCAGGGAACGGGCAAAGGCGCGCCGGTTGAAGTTCTGGGTGTCTTCCGGCTGGCCGCGAACAAGCGCCCGTTGATCTGGCTGCAGACGGTGGCCGAACTGCGCCGGCGCCTTCCTTTTGCGATCCGCCCACGATTGGTTGGAAGCGGTCCTTTCCGCGACCAGGTCGTGCGGGAAAGCGCCGCCCTGGGACTGGAAGACCTGATCTTGCAGGACAGATTGGAAACGCCGGCCGAGATCTATGGCTCCTCCCGCGTGCTCTTGCTGATGTCGCGGGTCGAAGGCACGCCCAACGTCGTGATCGAGGCACAGGCCTGTGGACTGGCCGTTGCGGCCTGCGATGTCGGCGGGGTGAACCAGGCGCTGATGCAAGTGGGCCCAGGGGCAGGGTTGCTTCTGCCGGTCGAGATTGATCCGGCCGAGGCCGCGGAAAAGATCGCGGCCTGGCTGCCGACCGCACTGAAAGCCGCGCCGGAACCGCGCCGTCGCCATGTCGAAAGCAGCTTCGGCACCGCAGCGTTGGCCCGTCGGACATTGGCACTTTACGGACCGGGCGGCGCCTCGATCGAAAGGGCAGCGGATGACTGAGGCACCCCTGATTCCCCTGCTTTGCGGCGACCCGTCCGATCCGATGATGCAACTTCTGGCCGAGGATCTTGCCGCTCTGGGTCCCTGCCCCGATATCAACGCGGACCCCGATCCGGCACGGCATGACCGGATCCTGTATTGCGATCAGGCCTCGTTTCTTGCTGCGCTGTTCGGGCCGCCGCTTGTCCAGATCCCGGTCACCGTCATCCTCCGCCGGTCGGGTTTGCGAATTGGCGAGGACGGCTGGGCCACCGGTATCAGGGTCATCGGGCGCATGGTGAAAGAGCTTGGCCGCCATGCGATCCAGCCCGTCACACTGACGCCCGAAGCGGCGGCCGAAGTGGCCCGGGCGGGCTGTCCAGACGCCCAGCCCCTTGCCCTTTCGGCGGATGCCGCCATGGATGATGCCCGCGACAACCGCCTCATGGCCGAATTCGATGCGCGCTCCGGTACGATCCTGACGGACCGGGGCCTGATGCAGGCTGACGCCCAGAACTGGGCGCAGTTGCGCAACCGACTGCGATTCAAGACCGCAACCTGCCCGCAGAACGACATTCTGGACCTTTTGACGCGCTGCAATTCCGGCGCGCCCACCCCGCAAATGCCGACGCCCATTGGCGCTGCGGACGGGCCGACCTATGTCGCCGTGGTCACGAACGGGGTCGGGCTCGGGCATCTGACGCGCCTCTTGGCCATCGCGGATGCCTTGCGCGCGCAGGCGCGGGCGCGGGTTGTCTTTTGGTGCTTTTCTCATGGGGCCGGCATCCTGGTCGGCGCCGGATACGAGGTCGTGCAGCGCATGACCGCGCAGCACCTCGACTGTGACTATGACGACTGGATCGACTGGGAAGAGGCCGCCTTTTCGGCTTTTCTGGCCAGGTGGCGGCCTGAAGCCGTCATTTATGACAGCAGTCGCGTGGATCCTTTTGTGACAAGGGCTTTGCGCCAACCGGGCAACGGCAGAACCGCCCTTGTTCTGGTGCGCCGCGCGATGTGGCAACCGCACCGGGATCCGGCCGATCTGGACGCGGCCCAGCACACCGTCCTGGTGGCCGAGCCTGGTGACCTTTCCGCCGCCGCTGACCGCGGGCCCACCGTCACCGCCAGCCCCCGGCTGACCGGTCTGGCGCGCTTTGCCGCGACCGCGCCGGTCCTGTTGCGCCCTGACGGCGGCCCCCTGACGCGCGGATCCGCGCGACGCGCCCTTGGGTTGTCGCCCTTCCGGCGCCGCGTCTGCCTGGTCTCGCTGGGCGGCGAGGCATTTGGCCGTGATGCAACTTTGGCGCGCGACATCGCCGCCTCCGCATCGAAAGCCGGCGTCAGGCTGATCTGGGCCCGCTCTCCGCTTGCACGCAGTGCCGCCGATCTGGGGATAGACCGGGCTACGCTGCGCCATCTTTTTCCGCTGGGCCGTTACCTCATGGCGTTCGACGGGGTGATCACGGCCTGTGGCTACAACAGCTATCACGAAGCGATGCAGACCCGTCTGCCGGTCCTGCTGGCACCAACCGCGAACGAACGTCTTGACGATCAGGTGGCCCGGGCCAGCCATGCCGCCTCCGAGGGCTGGGCCATGCTGCTTGATCCCGGCAGGCCCGAGGACAGGGCGGGTCTGCTGAACGCCTTCATGGCCGATGTCCGCGCCGGTCGCCAGGTGCAACGTCCGTCGGCCCCGATGGAGGGCGCCGCAGAAATGGCGCGGCTGATCCTTGACGAAACCTTCGGGGGAAAGGCATGACCGCCCTGCCCGACGACCATTCCGCGCTGCAAGCCCAAGCGGCTCTGGGCCTGCTGCGCAAGCTGTCCGACCAGGCAGCAATCCGCGGCCCGCGTCTGGCACAATTGGAATTCGAATCGTTCTGCCGCGAAATCGAAGCAGGCGGGTGGCAAGAGCTGGTCCTGGCATTCGACAGGCCCGGTGTCGGCCAGGGCACCCTGCGCGCCGCCCCGCCGATCGCGGTCGCAGCACCGGCGTTGCAGGTC
>JAYSWK010000064.1:0-5932 GCA_043718085.1 Rhodobacterales bacterium | reverse complement strand
CCGCAGTGCGGCCACGCCCTCGAGCAGGGGCAGGCTGAACCGGCGTTCATAGGACAGATCGGCGATGGCGGTGGGCAGGGTTGTGTTGCTGTCACCGGCGCGAATGGAATGCAGCCCGATCAGCCCGGCCGAAAAGTTCAAATCGCGCTGCAGCCGGCCAAGCGTGAACTGGTTCAAAAGCCGGTCGGTGTCCGAGATGCCATAATCCGACAGATAGGACGGGTCGCTGACGGCAATGCCGTCAAAGCTGAGCTGATATTCATGGCCCAGATCAAATGACCCGGTCGCCCCGATGTAACCGCGCCATTCGCCCGGCAGCAGGTGATCGCGCGTCACCGCCCCGTTGATGGTCAGATCGCCTTTGGCCAAGGCCTGGCGATAGCTGAAGTTGACCGTCTGATCGCCCAGGAACGTCAGATAGGGGGTCAGGGTCAGATCCCGGCTTTGGCCCATCACGATGAAGAACGGCAGCTTGAAGCCCGTGCCCAGCACGGTCGAGGCCTGAAGCTTGGGAAACAGAAACCCCGTGGCCCTTTTCAGCGTCGGGTCCGGCACGCGCAGCATTGGCAGGTAAAGGACCGGCACGCCAAAAAAGCGCAATGTCGCGTCCGAAAAATAGATCTGCTGGGCAGCCGCATCATGGACCACTTCACGGGCCCGGATCTCCCACAGGGGGGTCGGATTGCCCTTGCAGATCGTGCAGGACGAGGCGGCAACGCTGCGCAGGGCGGTCAGGTTGCCGCCCTGACTGCGGGAAATTTCGGCGGCGGTCAGTTGCAGTTGACGCGACAGGATCAGCCGGGCCGAGGTCAATAGCCCTTCGGTCAGATCGGCCGACAGATCGGCCGCTTCGGCGATGAACACCGAACCTTTGCCATCATCGATTCTGATCGGTCCGGTGATCGTCAGACGGTCGGCCTTCTGGTCATAGGTAACGGCGCTGGCCGTCAGATGCTGGCCTTGAAAGAACACCTCGACATGGCCCTCGGCCACCAGAACAGAACCTGACTGCACGGATACGCTGTCGGCAATCAGGGTGGCCCTGTCCTGGGCAGGGGCAGGGGCACCGGGCGCCCAGATCAGCGCGGCCAGAACAAAGGTCAGAAGGCGCCGCATGTCAGCCATCCTCCAGATGCAGCACCAGGCCCAGCGCCAGCATATTGGCCACGACGGGCGGGGTCCAGGCGGCCAGAAGGATGGGAAGATCGCCATTCTCGCCCAGGATCTGGCCGAAATTGCGCAGGAAGAACACCGCAAATCCGCACAAAAGCGCCTGCAGGACCAGGCTGCCGGTGCGGGCCAGGCGAGCGTGGCGCATGGTGAAACCCGCAGCGATCAGCACCATGGCGGCCAAAAGCAGGGGCTGGGCCAGTTCCATCTGGAACCAGACCCTGTGGCTGCGCGCCGAAAAGCCGGCCTGCTCGAGCCCCTTGATATAGGCGGGCAGGTCCCAGAAGCTGATGGCGCTTGGCGTGCCGAAACTGTCGCGGATCTTGTCGCGCGTCAAATCGGTGGCGATATTTGTGCCCTCGGGCAGGGGCAGGGCCGAATGTTCGGGATTTGCAGCGGTCAGAGGCCAGCTTTTGCCGGCACTGACCTGCCAGAAGCCCGGCTTCAGCGTCGCCTTGGGGGTCATCATCCGCGCGACCGGCGTGCCATCCGGCGAAAAGCTCAGGAAAGTCGCGTCATAAAGCTCGGTCCCGTCCAGATTGGCATGTTCGGCATGAATGACGATCTGCCCGTCATCGCTGCCCTGCCGCAGCCACAACCCGCCATCGGCCAGCGACAGAACCGACCCGCCCCGGGCATGGCCGGATGACAAGGCATCGTAGCGTTTGGAGGTGACCGCCACGATCGGGTTCAACACGGCCACGGCCAGAAATCCGACCAGAAGCGCGCTGATCACCGGTGCCAGCAAAAAGCGCAGGCCCGACCGGCCGGCGGCGCGGATCACCACTAGTTCGGACGATCTGGACAGGCCAAGGAAATTGCCGATCGCGGTCAGCACCAGGATCAGGGGCAGCACCTGATAGATCGTCGACGGCACGTGCATCAGCGCCAGATTAAGCCCCTGGGCCAGCGACAGGCCAGGATCGTTGAAGGCGCGCAATTCGTCGATCAGGTCGATCATCACCATCATGGCGAAAAAGCCCGCAAATATCCGGACGAACAGCCAAAGAAAGCGACGCGCGATGTAAAGGGAAAGGGTCATGCCAGCACCGCCTTGGGAACCGGACGCGCGCGCCCGGCCCAGCCCAACAGCCCCACGGCCAGCGCCGCGCCCACCAAAGGCGCGAGGTAAACCAGCGCCCAGGCATAAGCCAATGCCGGGTCGGCCTGGCTTGCCATTGTGGAAATGGCTTGCACCAGCACAAGCAGGCCAATGGCAAAACCGATTTGCCGCCACAGCCCAAGTCGGCTGAACCCGCCCAGAAGCAGGGTGGCAAAGCCGATCAGGGCCACGGCGACCGACAACAGGGGTTCGGCCAGCCGCGCATGCGCCTCGTGGCGCAACTGATCCGCGCTGCGCTGCGTTTCGGCCAGCACGGCGGGCGAGGGCGACCAAAGCTCGAACGTGGTCAGTTCGGGAATGGCGCGCTTGTGGCCGACCGAACGGGTCAAAAGCGCGCCAAGGTCATAGGTGAAATCCGAAAATCGCGTGACCGAGATGCGGCGGCTTTGACGCTGCAAGGTCTGGGCCATGCCGTCGAACATGATCAGCTTGGGCCCGCTTTCGCCCCGCACGAACAGGGCCTTGCTGGCGGTGAAGGTTGTCACCTCGTCTGGTTTGCGGGCATCTTCCAGAAAAAGACCTTTCAATTGGCCGGTGTCGTCTATTTCGTTGATATAGAAGGTGACGCCCTTGCCGGGATGGGTGAACTGGCCATCGGTCAGAAACCGCGCAGTGATGTTTTCGGACAGGGCGGCCCGCTCGGCGATCATCGTGGTGCGGCTGAGGGGCACCAGGACATTCACAAGCCCGGCCATCATGAACGCCACGATCAGGCCAAAGACCGCCACCGGACGGGCCATCCGGAAGGCAGAGAATCCGGTGGCCTGCATGACCACAAGTTCGCTTTCCACGGTCAGTTTGTTGGTCACATAGACGGCGGCGACAAAACCCGCGATCGGCAGCACGAGGCGGATCACATTGGGCAGGGTCAACAGCGAAAACTCGACAAATACCATGGCCGACTGGCCATCGCTCATCAGCTGGTCAAACAGGGTCACGGCCCGGTTGATCCAGTAGACCCCCACAAGAACCAGCGCGAAGAAGCCGAAATGCACAAGCAGTTGCGACAGAAGGTATCGGTCGAATCTTGGCACTTGGCTTGCATCCCCGTGGAAACCTGGGCCAAGGCTAACGGAGTTTGGGGGCGGGGAAAACTCATATCTGGCCAATTGTCCGGCCAGGGGCTAGCCTTGGCCGATGCTGCGGAACCTGGCGCAGCGCCAAACCGGAGCCCTTGGAATGACGATGCCCCTGAAACCCGACTTCGCCGCAACCAGCCTTGACCTTCTGGCCAGCCAAACGGGCAAGATCGCCGTGCTATTGGACGGCGATGCGCCGGGGACGCTGACCGCAAAGCGGTTGGACCGGCTGATGCGCGGGGCCTTGGCGCGGTTCATGCGTTCGGACGCCTATGCCAAGCTCAAACCCGGCGAGGCGGCGGATCTGGCCTTTCCGGCGGGGCTGGCCGCCGAGGTTTTGCAGGTCGTGCGCCTGCCGCGCAAGGCCGACAAGGCGCAGGCACGCAAGGCCGGTGGCGCGATCGGCCGGGCCTTGCCTGCGGCGGGCTGTCTGGTCGTGGCGGACAACCATCCCGCCGCCGCCGAGGTGGCCTTTGGCCTTACCTTGCGCGCCTATGACTTTACCGCCCACAAGACGGGCGAGAAGAAAACCGCCGGGCCTGTCACGATGATGGTCAGTGCCCCCGACGCGGTGGCTGCGGCCTACGGCGATCTGGCGGCCCTTGCCGACGGCATCTTTTTCACCCGCGATCTGGTCAACGAACCGTCCAACGTGCTGACCACGCATGAATTTGCCCATCGCCTGACCGAATTGGCGGCGCTTGGCGTCCAGGTCGAGGTGCTGGAAGAGGACGCGCTGGCCAAGCTGGGGATGCGTCTGTTGCTGGGCGTGGGGCAGGGGTCCGAAAGCCCGTCCAAGGTAGTGGTCATGCAGTGGAAGGGCGGCCGCGACGAGGCCCCGCTGGCCCTGATCGGCAAGGGCGTGGTCTTTGACACCGGGGGCATTTCGATCAAACCCGCCGGTGGCATGGAGGACATGACGATGGATATGGGCGGGGCGGGTGTCGTGTCCGGCGTCATGCGGACCCTGGCCCTGCGCCGCGCCCCCGCCAATGTCGTGGGGATTGTCGGCATCGTGGAAAACATGCCCGATGGCCGCGCCCAGCGTCCGGGGGATGTGCTGGCCTCGATGAAGGGCGACACGGTCGAGATCATCAACACCGATGCCGAGGGGCGTTTGGTGCTGGCCGATGTGATGTGGTATGCGCAGGAACGCTTTAATCCCACCGGCATGATCGATCTGGCCACGCTGACCGGGGCGATCATCGTCGCCCTTGGCCATGAAAACACCGGCGTCTTTTCCAACGACGACGCCTTTTGCAACGCCTTCCTGCGGGCCGCGGCGGCGGAGGGCGAGGGCGCCTGGCGGATGCCGATGGGACAGGCCTATGACGACCGGCTGAAAAGCCGCATCGCCGACATGATGAATGTGGGCGGGCGCGAGGGCGGGGCGGTCACGGCGGCGCAATTCCTCAAGCGGTTCGTCAAGGACGGCATGCCTTGGATCCATCTGGACATCGCGGGCACGGCTTTGGTCAAGACCGACCTGCCCCTGTCACCCAAAGGGGCCACCGGCTGGGGGGTCATGGCGTTGAACCGTCTGATCCGCGACACCTACGAGGTCCGCTGAGTGGCCCCTGTCGTCCTGTTTTACCATCTGACCCGGGCCGGTCTGGATGACACGGTGGCCATGATCGTCACCCGCGCCCTGGGGCAGGGCTGGCGCGTCATGCTGCGTGGCACCGATGCGACGCAGCTTGGCCAGCTTGACGACAAGCTGTGGCTGGGCCCCGAGGACGGCTTTCTGCCCCATGGTCTGGAAGGCGGGCCGATGGATGCGGCCCAGCCCGTGCTGCTGGGGCAGGGTGCGATTGCCAATGGCGCGCAGGGGCTGGTGCTGTTGTCCGGGGCCGAGGTGGTTCAGAGCGAGTTGGACGGGTTGCAGCGGGTCTGGATCCTGTTCGATGGGGCGGATGCGGCGGCGGTGCAGGCCGCGCGGGGGCAATGGACGCTGCTGACCGGCTGGGGACTGGCCGCCCAATACTGGAGCGACGAGGGTGGCAGTTGGGCCAAGAAGGTGGACAAGGCAGCCGCTGTCTGAGGCGGTGCCGGGTGGCAGGTCGGGCCAAATCTTTTCGAAAAGATTTGCAAATTCCTTCGAAGGAATTTGGTGGCCAATGGCGATCCGGCGTGGAAAACATGGTTGACGCAGGGTTAACTAAGAAAGGCATCCCCTTGTGAAACAAGGATAAAATGCGATGTCTTTCGGAAAGACATCGTCGTGTCTTACCGGCTTAACACCATCTCATCACCCGCCATGGTGACCGAGAACCGCCCGAGATAGTCCATCCCAAGCAGCGAGACGTCCATCTCGGCCTCGTTCACCTGGGCGGTCACGCTGGCGTCGCGAAAGGGGCCCAGACTGACATCGTGCAGCGTCACCGTCGCGGTGCGCACCACGCCATTGGCCGTCATGGCCTGGCCCAGAAAGACCAAATGTGCCACGTCGATCCCCAATGCGCGGGCATCGGCGGGGGACAGGACGACGGACGATGCCCCGGTGTCGGCCATGAAGGTGATCTCTTGACCCTGAACGGTCACGCTTGGGTAGTAATGCCCA
>JAYSWK010000630.1:0-6646 GCA_043718085.1 Rhodobacterales bacterium | reverse complement strand
CCAGGATCGCCACGGCGCAGGTCCGTGCCGCCTCGGCCCCGGCGGTCACGTCAAGGTCATGGCCCAGCTTGCCCGTCAGCAGCACAGCCCCGTTCCGGCTGATCTGGCCCGAGATATGGACCAGCGCCCCGACCTGGACAAAAGGCACGTAATTGGCCGCAGGCGCCGGGGCGTCGGGCAGGGTTACCCCATGTTCGGCAAGGCGTTTGTCGATGTCATGCATTGAACTCTCCTGTCAGCTTTCGCGGAACGCCATATGGAAATAATCCATGAAGGGCTTCAGCAGATAGGCCATGGGCGAGCGGTTGCCGGTGCTGATATAGGCCTGCACCGGCATGCCCGGGATCACGGTCTGACCGCCAAGCTTTTCCAACTCGCCCGGCTCCAATACGATCTCGGCCCGGTAGAAGCTGGATTTGGTCGCCTGATCGGACATGGCATCCGCCGAGACGGTCACCAGATGACCCTCCAGCGGCGGGGTGGTGCGGGCCGAAAAAGCGGCAAAGACCACGCGGACATGCTGGCCGACATGGATCTCGTCGACATGGATCGGCGGGACTTGCGCCACGATGATCAAGGGACGGTCCTGCGGGATGATGTACAGCACCGGTTCGGCGGGGCGGATCACCGAATTGGGCGTGGTGACCTGCAGGCCCAGCACGATGCCCGACACCGGGGCGCGTATGTCCAGCCGCGCGACCTGATCGGCCAACGCACGGCGGCGGCCCGCCAGTTCCAGCGTCTTGTCGCCCATGTCGCGCAGTTGGGTATTGGCCTCTTCGCGGCGGGCGGATTTCAATTGCAGGATCTGCAGCTCGATCTCGGTCGCCCGTCCCTCGGCCTGGGCACGGCTGCCGTCAAGCTCGCCCTTGTTGCCCGCCAGTCGCGCCACTTCGCGCTTGAGGTCGATAAGCCGCACCGATTGCGTCAGCCCCTTGTCGAGTAGTTTTTGCTGATCGGCCACTTCGGGCTCGATCAGGGCGATCTGGTCCACAACGGCCGCGGTCTGGGCCTCGATGCCCTGAACCTGCGCCTTGATCTGGTCCATCCGTTTGTTCAGCTGGCTGATCTGGGCATTGACCGTTTCCAGCCGCGAGTTGAACAGGCGGCGCTGGCCTTCGATCATTTCGACCACATCGGGGCGCGTGGCGGCCAGGTCCAGAAGTTCTTGTGACATGACCGGTTCGGGCTTGTCGTCGCGTTCAGCCTCCAGCCGGGCGCGGCGCGCCATGCTGTCGAACAGCTGGCCCTCGACAATGGCAAGTTCCGCTTTGGCCCTGTTGCCGTCCAGGCGGATCAACAGATCGCCCGCCTTGACGGTCTGCGCCTCGGTCACGTTGATTTCGGCGACGACACCACCATCCGGGTGCTGCACGACCTGGCGGTTCTGTTCGACCTGGATCAAGCCGGGGGCGACGATGGCGCCGTCGATCTGGCTGAACAGGGCCCAGCCGAAAAAGCCGCCAAGCAGGACGATGATGCTGAACAACCCGATAAGGACCGGACCGCGCGCCGACCAGACGCGGCGGCTTTCGGCCTCTTCGGTCAAGCGGTTGTTGGCGTGATAAGCCGCCAGCGCCCCCCCGGTCGGCTGTCCGACCTGGGTCGGCTGCGGCGAGGTCAGGGCGGTGGTCTGCGGTTGCGGCGCTTCGGCGGGGACCTGGGGCTTCATGTTTTCTTGCTCGCTCATGACACGCCTCCCGGTCCGCCGGCCCGTGTGATTTCACCGTGATTCTTGACCATTTCGCGCAAAACCTGATCGCGTGGGCCAAAGGCGCGGCGGGTGCCGTCCTCCAGCACCAGCAACAGTTCGCATTCCTGAATGGCGGCGGGGCGGTGCGCCATGATCAGAATGGCGCGGCCCGCGGCTTTCATCTGGGCGATCGCCTGGTTCAGCGCGACCGAGCCTTCGTTGTCCAGGTTGGAATTGGGCTCGTCCAGGACCAGAAGCATCGGGTCGCCGTACAAAGCCCGCGCCAGGCCGATGCGCTGGATCTGCCCGCCCGACAATCGGCCGCCCAAAGCCTGAACGCGCGTGTCATAGCCGTCGGGCAGCTTGGTGATCATCTCGTGGGCAGCGGCCTTCTTGGCGGCCTCGACCACGGCATTGCCGTCAGGGTTCTTTTGCAGGCGCGCGATGTTTTCCGCAATCGTGCCTTCGAACAGGGTGATGCGCTGCGGCAGATAGCCGATATAGCTGCCCAGCCGGTCGGGATCGTATTGATCCAGCGATGCGCCATCCAGCCGCACCTTGCCACCCGCCGGACGCCACGCGCCGATCAGCGCACGGGCCAGGGTTGATTTGCCGGCCCCCGACGGCCCGATCACGCCCATGGCCTGACCCGGCTCCAGCCGAAAGCTGACCATGCGCAGCACCGCCTGGTTTTCGCCGGGCGGCACGACCGTCAGGTTCTGCGCCTCCAGCACGGCGCGCGGGCGGGGCAGTTCGGTGACCGGCGGATCGGCGGGCACGCGGGTCAAAAGCTCGCTCAGCCGGGCATAGCCTTCCTGGGCGCGTGTCACCAGCGCCCATTGGCCGATGGCCACTTCGATGGGCTGCAAGGCGCGGCCCAAAAGGATCGACCCCGCGATCATCGCCCCCGAGGACATCTCGTTTTGCAAGACCAGATAGGCACCTGCCCCCAGCATCAGCGATTGCAGCAGCTGCCGGAAGGTTTTCGAGATCGTGCCGAAGATGCCGCCCATGTCCGCGGCCGAGATCGACGACATCAGCGCCATCTTGCGCAACACCTGCCAGCGGTCAAATGCGGCAGAGGTCATGCCCAGCGCCTGCACCGCCTCGGCCTCTTGCTTGATCGTGTCCGACATCATCTCGCCGCGCAACGTGGCGGCATTGGCGCGTTTCAGCGGCTCCTTGGTCAGCCATTGGTTCATGACCGTGATGATGACCAGGAACGTGCCGCCGATGACCGACATCCAACCCAGGACCGGGTGGAAGATAAAGATCGCCGCCACGAACAGGGGCGCCCAGGGAATGTCGAAAACGGCGATCAGCACGGGGCTGGCGACCAGGCGCTGCACGGCTTCCAGATCGCGCTGTGCCGCCAGACCCAGCGGGTCGCCCGGCAACAACTGCATCCGGCGCAGGGCGGCGGCAAAGACGCGGCGGTCCAGCCGTTCCTGCATCCGCGCGCCGATCCGCGCCATGATCCGTCCGCGCGCATAGTCCAGCACGCCCATCACGATGAACAATGCCACCATCAGCGCGGTCAACGCCCACAGCGTGGGTTCCGACCGGCTGCCCAGCACGCGGTCATAGACCTGCAACATGTAAAGCGGGCCCGTCAGCATCAGGATGTTGACAAAGACCGAAAACAGAAAGGCCGCGAAAAGCAGGCCGCGCATGTCACGCCGCGACGCCCGCAACTCATCGCGGCCCCGCTTGAAATCACTTTGGCTCATCCGAAATCCTGTATCCTTGGTTGGCTAGGCGAGTTTTTTCTTGCCACTTTACGGAAAATCCGCTTGCCGTTGTCTTGCTTCGCCGCACAGCATATGGCTTGGCAAGGAAAAGTAAAAGCCGTGCTGATGGCAACGGCGCTGCGAAAGATTGTGATGTGAAATTGTTGCACGTTCAGCTTCTTGACGCCCCGCGCCGCATCGGGCGCAATCTTGCCGCGCTGGCGACCACGGCCTTGCTGTCCCTGGCCGCCTGTGGCCCCGCACCCACCACCTCCGGCATCAGTGACCCGCATGAGGCGCAGAACCGTGCGGTTCATGCGCTTAATCTGGCTTTGGACAAGAATGTTCTGCGCCCCGTCGCGCGCGGGGCCAACAAGGCCCTGCCCGACAAGGTTGAACAAAGCGTCGTGAACTTTGCCGACAATCTGGAACTGCCGGGCCGGGTGGTCAACGATGTGCTGCAACTGCGGCTGGGCAAGGCGATCGAGAATACGCTGCGCTTTGCGATAAATTCCACCATCGGCATCGGCGGGCTGTTTGACCCTGCAACGCGGGCTGGGGTCAACGGCAAGCCCACTGACTTTGGCGAGACTTTGCATGTATGGGGCGTAAGTGAGGGGAATTACGTCGAATTGCCCTTCTTGGGCCCCTCGACCGACCGCGATGCCCTGGGCAAAGTCGTCGACATCCTGCTGGACCCGTTGAAACTCGTGTTACCCAAAGACAGCAATCTTTCGCTCATCGCCAAGATCGGGTCCAAGATTGCTGATCGCGGGCGCTATTCCGAAACGGTAGACTCGATCCTATATGACAGTGCGGATGGTTACGCCCAGGCGCGGTTGCTGTATTTGGAAAATCGGCGATTCCAGCTTGGCCAGGTCCCGTCCGATGAAAGTTTCGAGGATCCCTATGCGCAGTGACGTGAAAACCAAAGTCAAGGTTCAGGACTCGCTTCTGCTGACCCGCCGCGCCTTTGGCGCCGGTCTTGCCGCCGGAACCGGCTTTCTGGCCTTTGCCTTGCCGGTGCGGGCCCTGACCGTCGATCAAGCCCGCGCGCTGATCGACAAGGCCGTGGCCGAGGTCAATTCCATCATCAGTTCGGGCAAGTCCGAACAGGCGATGTTTGGCGATTTTGAACGGGTTTTCATCACCTATGCCGATGTGCCCACCATCGCCCGTTCGGCACTGGGCGTGGCCGCCAAGTCGGCATCGGCGGGCCAGATGAGCGCGTTTACCAAGGCGTTCCAGGGCTATATCAGCCGCAAATATGGCCGCCGCTTCCGCGAATTCATCGGCGGCAAGATCGAGGTGACCGACGCCCATCCGATCAAAAGCTATTACGAGGTCGTCTCGGTCGCCCATCTGCAGGGTGAGGCGCCGTTTGATCTGCGCTGGCATGTGTCGGACAAATCGGGGCGGCAGCTGTTTTTCAACATCATCATCGAGGGCATCAACATGCTGGCTTCGGAACGCACCGAAATCGGCGCGATGCTGGATGTGCAAGGCGGCGATGTGGACAAGCTTATCGCCGAGTTGCAAAAGATCTGACGCTTTGGCTTTGGCGCCAGAAGGATATTCCATGACCTCGGCCTCCCTGTTCACCCCCTTTCAAATGGGGGCGCATGTCCTGCGCAACCGCATCGTGATGAACCCGATGACGCGCTGCCGGGCTACCGCCGATGCAGTGCCCACACCGGTCATGGCGACCTATTATGCCCAGCGCGCCAGTGCCGGGCTGATCGTGACCGAAGGCATCGCCCCCAGCCCCAATGGGCGCGGCTATGCTCGAACGCCGGGGCTTTGGTCTGCCGATCAGGTGGCCGGGTGGAAACCCGTGACCGCCGGGGTCAAGGCGGCGGGCGGGGTGATCTTTGCCCAGCTGATGCACACCGGCCGTGTCAGCCATCCCGCCAACATGCCCAAAGGTGCCCGCGTCCTGGCCCCCAACGCCGTGGCCCTGTCAGGTCAGGCCTATACCGAACCGGGCGGGATGCAGGATTATCCCGTGCCACAGGCGATGACCCTGGCCGATGTGGCCCAGGTCCGGGCGGAATTTGTGACCTCGGCCCGCAATGCCGTGACGGCGGGCTTTGACGGGATCGAGCTGCATGGCGCCAATGGCTATTTGCTGGAACAGTTTCTCTCGCCCCGGACCAACCAGCGCCTTGATGGCTATGGCGGCAGCATTGCGAACCGCATCCGCCTTGTCGTCGAGGCGGCCGCCGATGTCGTGGCCGCGATCGGGGCGGCGCGGGTCGGCATCCGCCTGTCGCCCTATGGCACGGCTGCGGACATGGCCGCCTATCCCGAGGTGGCCGCGACCTATCTGGCGCTGTTTCAGGCGCTGGCGCCCCTGGGACTGGCCTATGTGCATCTGGTCGATTTCACCGGGCATCCCGGCGTTGCGGCCCCCGCCGGTTTCCGCAGCACCCTGCGCAAAGCCTGGCCCGGCGCATTCATCGTCGCCGGTGGCTTTGACGAGGCTTCGGCCGGGCAGATCATTGACAGCGATGTGGCCGATCTGGTGGGGTTTGGCCGCGCCTTCATTTCGAACCCGGATCTTGTGGCGCGCCTGCAACATGGCAAACCCCTGGCCCAGGCCGATGGCAAGACATTCTATTCTGCGGGGCCGGAAGGCTATATCGACTATCCCTCAACCTGCTGAAGCAACCTCGCCCCGCAGTTCGGCCTCCAGAAACCGCTCGAATGCGTCCAGATCAAGGGCGTCGAACTGGCCAAAGCTTTGCATCCAGGTAAAGCCGTCGCGCATCGCATCGGGCTCCAGCTTGCACCAATTGATCCGCCCGCGCTTTTCCTGACTGATCAGCCCCGCCTCGGCCAGGATCGCCAGGTGCTTTGATATGGCCGCCAGTGACATCCGAAACGGGGCCGCCACATCGGTCACCGCCATGTCATCTTCCAAAAGCATCGACAGAATCGCCCGACGGGTCGGATCGGCAAGGGCGGAAAAGATGGTGTCCAGGCGCTGCATTCCCCCACTATCCGCGAGGATTTGCCGATGGTCAACCGGATGGTTGAATCTGCGCGAGGCCCCATTTCCGCCCTTTTCCCTTTTTATTCAACACTTTAACCCGTGTTGACTTGACCCCGCCTTCCCCCTAGATATCCCGCGACTGTCATAGGGGCGTTTCATGGGTGACGATCCTGACCTTGACCGGTTGCGCGATATCGAGGCGCGTCTGGCAAAGGCCACGAAAGCACC
>JAYSWK010000629.1:0-2660 GCA_043718085.1 Rhodobacterales bacterium | reverse complement strand
TGATCTGCGGAAACGCATAGGGCAGTTCGGCCTTGAGAAGCACCTGACGTTTGGTGGCGCCGAAGGCGGTCAGCGCCTCGGTCAGCGCCTTGGGGGTGTTGGACACGCCAAGATGCGTGAGGCGGATGGGGGCGGGCAGAACAAAAATCACTGTGGCGATCAGGCCGGGCACCATGCCGAGGCCGAAAAACACGATGGCCGGGATCAGGTAAACAAAGGTCGGCAGGGTCTGCATAAGGTCAAGGATAGGTTGCATCACCCGATAAAGCTTGGGTCGGTGTGCGGCTGCAATGCCTATCGGCACACCAATAGCCATACAGACCAAGCAAGAGGACAGGATCAGTGTCAGGCTTTCCGTTGTCGGATCCCAGTAGCCTTGATCAATGATGAACAGGAAACCAAGAAGTACCAGCAGGCATATCTTCCAGCTCCGCTGCAGATACCAAGTGAGTGCTAACAACGCAAAGATGATGAGAAAAGGGTGAAACTCTTCCCGGTACATAGGAAGATAAGTCGAATGAAACGAAGGAAGAAAGTCGAGTTTTGGACGCCCCATCAGGAAATTTGGTATTGATGCCAAAAACTCGACAGTTCCCAAAAGGAAATCCAGTATCCAGAGAGGGAAGTACCAATCGAGTGGTTTTTGCAGAATATTCAGAAACAGCTCGATAACTTGCTCCAAGCCAGACGATATAAGATCGAAATAGCTTTTTCCGTGCTCTTTGAGCCAGTTAAAAACGTCTTTGGAAAACGCGCCGATAGGAATCTTCTCGTTAGTGACAATTCCATTCCAAAACGCTGTTATCCAGAACCAAAGCCATATTGCAAAGTTACTGAGCCATTCCATAGCGTTCCCCCCGTCGCGTTGGTCACTTGTGAAATGCGGCAGCGGGTTCGCCGCTGCCGCACTCGTTGTTCATGACCCCGCTCTCTGCCGGATCGGAACATTCGGTCCTTACTGCAGCGCCGCGGTGACCGCCGCCATCGCATCGCCGCCGTCTTTGGTGGTCACGCCGTCCAGCCAGGGTCCGATCGCGTCCGGATTTGCGGCAAGCCAGGCCTTGGCAGCCTCTGCCGGGTCGGCCCCGTCGTTCAGGATCGCGCCCATGATGGCGTTTTCCATCGGCAGCGAGAAGACGAGGTTGGTCAGCAACTTGCCGGTGTTCGGGCATTCGGTGACATAGCCTGCACGGGTGTTGGTATAGACAGAGCCTTCGGCCCCGAACCATTCCTCGCCACCGGTGAGGTAGGTCAGTTCCATCGCGGAGTTCATCGGATGCGGGGCCCAGCCAAGGAAGACGACCGGCTTGCCATCGGCGTTCAGGCCGGTTGCTTGGGCCAACATGCCCTGTTCGGAGCTTTCGACAACCTCGAAGCCGCCCATGCCGAAGTCATTGGCAGTAATGCGGTCGAGGATCAGGCGGTTGCCGTCGTTGCCGGGTTCGATGCCGTAGATCTTGCCCTCAAGCGCGTCCTTGTTGGCCGCGAGGTCAGCGAAGGATTTGATGCCAAGCGCGGCGCCGACGGCGTTGGTGGCAAGGGTATATTGGGTGCCCTTGAGGTTCTCGGCCACGGTATCGACGGTCTTGGCATCGCGGTAGGGCGCAATGTCGGCTTCCATCGTCGGCATCCAGTTGCCGAGGAACACGTCGACGTCACCGCCGGCCAGGCCGGTATAGGTCACCGGCACCGACAGGATTTTGGTTTCGGTCTCATAGCCCAGTGCCTGTGCGATCAGCGAAGTGACGGCGGTGGTGGCGGTGATGTCGGTCCAGCCCACATCGGAGAAAATCACTTTGTCGCAACCTGCGCCGAATGCCGGTGCTGCAAGCGCCAGCGCTGCAGTTGCCAGCAACATGGTACGAAGGTTCATTGAGTTGTCTCCCTGTTTTTTGATTGATGCGTCAATTAACTTCAGATTTCACATTATACGCAAGAAAAATCTGCGCTCCACCGGTTCGACGGAGGCAGCCCTTGCGTCAGACAGGGTCGAGCCTAGCCCAAGTTTCCCCAAGCGCAAGGGCATCGCAGGCAAGTCTGCGCAATTTTTCTTGATTGACGAGTCAATAAAAGGTCTTGTAGCCATGTCGTCCTCACCATGAAGGTCCGTCATGCCCAAACTTGGAATGGAGCCGATCCGCAAAGACGCACTGGTTCGCGCCACGATCACCGAGATTGGGCGGACCGGATCGCTTGACGTGACCGTCAGTCAGATCGCCAAGCGGGCGGGGATGTCGTCGGCATTGGCGCATCACTACTTCGGGTCAAAGGAACAGATTTTCATTGCTGCGATGCGCCATGTCCTGACGCTTTACGGGGCCGAAGTGCGTGGCGCGCTGGTGGTCGCCGAAGGCTCGCGCGGGCGGCTGAGAGCCGTCATTCGCGCCAGCTTTTCCGCTGTTAACTTTCGGCGCGAAGTCATTGGCGCGTGGCTGAATTTCTATGTTCTGGCCCAGACATTGCCCGATGCCAAACGCCTGCTGACGGTCTATCAGACACGGATGCATTCGAACCTTGTCCACGATCTGCGCAAACTGATCGGCCCGCGCGCCGAACCGGTGGCGCGCGGCGTCGCGGCGCTGATCGACGGCGTCTATATCCGCGAAGCGCTGAAGCAGGCCGCCCCTGACGGTGCTGCCGCAGCGGCGATGGTGCTTGCC
>JAYSWK010000628.1:0-17489 GCA_043718085.1 Rhodobacterales bacterium | reverse complement strand
GAAAAGGCCTCGACCTGCAATTTGTAATGGTTCACGCCGGGGAACCGCTCGACCGTGACCTTTTGGCCGGGCTGGTGCATTTCCAGTTGGGCCTGATCATGAACGCCCGCATTGAACGGGCCATTGGCGACCCGGATCATGCCCTTGTCGCCCTGAAACACCACCTCCTGGCGATTGAAAAGCCGCATCGAGGTCATGGCGGAATAGGTGAACCGCCCCATAGGGCCGTTCATCTCGCCCGTCACCTGCGCCCAGGTGTCCACGCCATTTTCGCGCTTGAGCTTGGCATGCAATTCGACCGGTTCCGCCCCGGTCACAAAGCGCACCGAGCCATAGGTATAGACGCCAATGTCGCGCACCCCGCCGCCGCCGGTTTCGGGGCGGTTGCGGATATTGTCGGTCTCGGTCCGATTGTCGTAGGAAAAGGCGGCATCGACATGGGCGACCTTGCCGATCGCGCCCTGTTCGATCAATTCCTTGACGCGGCGCCACTGGGGGTGAAAGACGATCATGAACGCCTCGGCCGCCAGTTTCTTGGCGGCATCACGGGCATGGATGATCTGGTCGATCTCGTGGGCATGCAGGGCGATGGGCTTTTCGGTCAGCACATGTTTGCCCGCCGCCAGCGCCTTGAGCGTCCACAGCACATGCAGATGATTGGGCAAGGGGATGTAGACGACCTCGACCTCTGAATCGGCCAAAAGGGCGTCGTAGGATGTGTGCAGCTTCAGGCCGGGGCAAAAGTCGGTGAAGCCTTCGGCCTTGGCCGGGTCAGAGGTGGCCAGCGCGTAAAGCTCGGCCCCGTTTGCCGCATGGATCGCCGGCGCCATGTGTTCGCGCGCGAACTTGGCCGCCCCCAGAACACCCCATTTTACCGCATTGCCCATCTTGACCCCCAGATTTGGCGTCACGCTAGAAACTTTGCGCCCCTGCGGCAAGCCCTGTCCTGTCAGGATTTGCCGTTCCTGCGTCTGGCCTTGCGCCCCTGCCACAACGCGCCGAACAGGATGCCGACATAGCCCAGGGTGATGGCCACCATCGTCTCCCAGGGGAAGCTGAGGAGGGCGGCGACCAGTCCGACGAAACCGACGATCACATAGCGGACATTTTCGGCATAGAAGGTGACCGATTTGAACGAGGGCGTCTGCAGGCGGCTGATCATCGAGGCGCCGACGACGACCAGGTAAAGCGCCAGCAACATGGGCGGCAATGGCGGCAATTCGGGGGCCATGAAGGCCACATAGGTGGGCAAAAGCGCCAGCATCGCCCCGGCGGGGGCGGGCACGCCGGTGAAATGGGTGGCCACGGGCTTTTCAGGGTTGGGGCGGTTGCCGATGTTGAACCGAGCCAGGCGCAGCACACAGCAGGACGCATAGATCAGCGTTGCAATCCAGCCGCCGCTTTGCACGTCATTCAGGCCCCAAAGATAGATGATCAGGCCCGGTGCCACACCGAAATTCAGAAAATCGATCAGCGAATCCAGTTCGGCGCCGATTTCGCTTTCGCTGCGCAACAGCCGCGCCAGCCGGCCGTCCAGCCCGTCCAGCACGGCGGCCAGCAGGATCAGCGCCACGGCCACCTGAAACTGCCCGCTGATGGCAAAGCGGATGCCGGTCAGACCAGAGCACATGGCCGAAATGGTCATGAGATTGGGCAATAGCTGTGCCAGCTGCAATTCCGAGCGCGGTTTTGGCGGCTGATCCATGGCCCTATTCCGCGCGCGAAAGCCGGGCCGGTGCCTGCGAGGCCAGATCGGCAAGGATGCTTTCGCCCGCGATCATGGTCTGGCCCAGTGTCACCATGGGTTCGACACCGGGCGGCAAATAGACATCCAGCCGCGAGCCAAAGCGGATCAGCCCGAACCGGTCGCCCGCCCGCAGCGACTGGCCCGTCTTGGTGAAACAGACGATGCGGCGCGCGACAAGGCCCGCGATCTGGACCACGGCCAGCTTGCGCCCGTCGGGCAGGTCAATGGCCAGCGAATTGCGTTCGTTGTCGACCGAAGCCTTGTCCAGCGAGGCCGAGACGAATTTGCCGGGGCGGTATGCGATGGCGGCGATCTTGCCTGCGGCGGGCATGCGGTTCAAATGGCAGTTGAACACCGACATGAAGACCGAAATCCGGGTCAGCGCCTGCGGCCCCATCCCCAACTCTTCCGGCGGCACGGCGGGTTCGATCAGCGAGACCACGCCGTCAGCGGGGCTAAGCACCAATGTGTCGCCCAGCGGCACCGACCGGACGGGGTCGCGGAAAAAGTAATAGCACCAGATCGTCAGCACGACGCCGATCCAGCCCAGCGGGTCCCAGATCAGGAACAGAACAACCGTGATCGCCGCGAAGATGCCGACAAAGCGGTAGCCTTCGGGATGCATGGGTTTGATGACGGTATCGGCAAGGCGCATGGGATACTCCGGTCAGGCCAGGGCCGTGTCAGGCCAAGTCAGGGTCTTACGCCCGCAGGCAGGGGATTTCAACCGCAAGTGGGTCGGCCCTGCGGAGTGCGGGAGCGGTTCAGTTGTCGCGCAAGGAGATGGCGATGGCGCGGGCGATGGCGATGGAGTCGTGGGCGTCGGATCCACGGCGAGCCGGGCCGGACTGGTCAGGTCAGGTCAGGTCAGGCGGGCACCACCATGCCCTTCCCCTTGGCCAGTTCGCGCATGCGTTCCTGCAGCTTTTCAAAGGCGCGCACCTCGATCTGGCGGATGCGTTCGCGGCTGACGCCATAGCTTTCGGACAGCGCCTCCAGGGTCACGGGGTCTTCGGACAGCCGACGCTTGGCCAGCACGTCGCGTTCGCGGTCGTTCAGGGCTGACATGGCCTGGGTCAGCAGGGCATAGCGAGTGTCAAACTCGTCCTTTTCGGCATAGTCGCCGGCCTGATCGCTGTCCTCATCTTCCAGCCAGTCCTGCCATTGGGTCGAACCTTCGCCGTCCGCCCCCACGGTCACGTTCAGTGACGCATCCCCGCCCGAAAGGCGGCGGTTCATGTCGATGACCTCGGCCTGCGTGACGTTCAGTTCGGTGGCGATGCGGGCGACGTTTTCGGGCCGCAGATCGCCTTCCTCCAACGCGCCAACCTTGGCCTTGGCCTTGCGCAGGTTGAAAAACAGCTTCTTCTGGGCGCTGGTCGTGCCAAGCTTTACCAAGGACCACGAGCGCAGGATATATTCCTGGATCGAGGCGCGGATCCACCACATGGCATAGGTCGCCAGCCGAAAGCCCTTTTCAGGGTCAAATCGCTTGACCGCCTGCATCAGGCCGACATTCGCCTCGGAAATAACCTCGGCCTGGGGCAGGCCGTAGCCGCGATAGCCCATGGCGATCTTGGCCGCCAGACGCAGGTGGCTGGTGACCATGCGGTGGGCGGCCTGACTGTCCTGATGGTCAACCCAGCGTTTGGCCAGCATGTATTCTTCTTCGGGTTCCAAGAGAGGAAACTTGCGGATTTCCTGCATATAGCGGTTCATCCCCTGTTCGGGGCTTGGTGCCGGAAGATTGGCATAGGTGCTCATTCTAGACGCTCCCATAGTGGCCCGGTGCGATTGCGCCCCCGGGGCAGGCGACGTAAGTATGCACAGCGCCCTGATCAAGGGCCATAATGCACATCAGTGTTAACGTCAGATGAAGAATAATCCGGTGGATGTAAATAGCTGTTACATTGCATTCACGGGAATGTCACTGGTCGCGCTTTTGGCCCCGTCATTGGCCCCCCGCGCCGCGCAGCGCGGCCAAAAGCTGTGTCAGGTCCGGGGGAATGGGCGAGGTGAACTCCATCGCCTGACCCGTCACCGGATGTTCAAAGCCCAGGGTGGCGGCATGCAGGGCCTGGCGGGGAAAGCTGTTGCCAAGGTCAGCCGCCGGGCCGAACACCTTGGGCGACAGGCGCTTTTTGCCGCCATAGGTCTGGTCCCCCAGAAGCCCGTGGCCGGTATAGGCCATGTGAACCCGGATCTGATGGGTGCGCCCGGTTTCCAGCCAGCATTCGACCAGGGACGCGGCCATGGAAAAATCCTCGATCACGCGGGCCCTTGTGATGGCGTGGCGGCCTTGATCCCAGACCACGGCCTGACGCTGTCGGTCGGTCTTGTGGCGGGCAAGATGGGTGGCGATCTTGAGGATGCCGCCCGCCTCGAAACTGACGCCTTTCAGGCCGCGAATGCGGGGATCATAGGCCGAGGGCACGCCATGGACGACGGCCAGATAGCGGCGGTTGACGCTGTGATCCTCGAACTGGGCGGCAAGGCCGTGATGGGCGCGGTCGGACTTGGCCACGACCAGAAGGCCGGTCGTATCCTTGTCGATGCGGTGCACGATGCCGGGTCGGCGCTGCCCGCCAATGCCGGACAGGGTATCACCGCAATGGGCCAGAAGCGCGTTGACCAAGGTGCCCGAGGGGCTGCCAGGGGCGGGGTGGACGACCATGCCCGCAGGCTTGTCGATGACGATCAGATCGCCGTCCTCATAAACCACGGACAGGGGAATGGCCTCGGGCAGGGTTTCCACATCCACCGCAGGATCAAGGCGCAGGGCGTAATGCTGGCCCAGGGCGACCTTGGTCTTGGGGTCGGTCACGGCCACGCCATCCCGCAAAACGGCCCCCTCGGCCATCATGCGCATCAGGCGGCTGCGCGACAATGCGGCATCCACTGGCACAAGCTCGGCAAGTGCCTTATCAAGGCGGCCAGTCATTCCGGCAGGAATGGTCAGGTCCAGAAAGCCTGCGGCAGGCGCGTCGCCCTCGTCGTCGTCACGGTCGTCGCCTGGGGGAATGTATGAGGTGGATATGACCGGAACTCCGCTGGAAGAGCCAGAGCTGCCGCCCTCGCTGCGCTTTCTGAAACGGCTTGTGACCGTGCTGACCCTTGTGATGATCCTGGGTGTCATAGCGATGGTTGGCCTGCTTGTCACCCGCCTGCCGCTGGGCAGCGGCGTCCCTACCCTGCCCCAGGGCCTGGCCTTGCCGCAGGGTGTGCAGGCCGAGGCCGTGACCCTGGGGAAAGGCTGGATTGCGGTCGTAACAGGGGACAATCATATCCTGATCTTTGGAAATGACGGCAAACTGCGTCAAGACCTTAAGATTGACACGGTTTCGCCGTAAAATCATGCGCTTCATTGACGTTGTTTCGAGAGCAACGCAACGATGTTTGGCCAGATCCGTTTGGGCCGGGGGCTTGGATGTTAACTTGGGGACTTGAATTTGCATCGCGCCAGTCGCGCGAAGAGGTGCAACGCCAATTCGGTGTCATGGACCGGCTGGAGGCCCATCGCCGACCTTTGAGCCTGATCCCGTTTCTGATCGCTGCCATCTGGATCCCGCTTTGGGCCTCTATGGTTCTGATGATCCTGAACACCTGGCTTGAAGCCGTCGGGTTCAATGCGATGCGCCGCGTTCAATCGCCCGGGTCCGACAAGGACTATCTGTTCTCGATGGCCTGTTTCGCGGCGGCGCAGATTGCCTACATGATGGTGCCCGCGCTGGTGTGGCAAGATCCCGACTCGATTGCCAAGGCTTTTGCGGTGGGCGTGTATCTGATCAACCTGACCCATCTTGCGACCGCGCGCACCGTGCACTTTCCGTTGGCCGTCGTGACCATCTTTCCGGCCACGCTGGTCAGCCTGGTTGCGAATGGCTGGTTCTGGCTGGGCCATGGCAATTGGATCGGTTTGGCCATTTCAACGATCTGCGTGCTGGCCGTGTCCTATTTCGTCCTGATGACGATGCAGACGATCCACGACTTGCACAATGAAATGTCCCGCGGCAAACAGGCAGCCGAGGCGGCCAATGAGGCCAAGTCGCGGTTTCTGGCGCAGATGAGCCATGAATTGCGCACCCCGCTGAACGCCATTCTGGGCATGGGTTTTGCGGAAATGGCTTTGGCGACCACGCCCGAGACGAAGGAAAGATTTGGCACGCTGGTGCAATCGGCGCGCGGGCTTTCCATTCTGCTGAATGACATTCTGGACATGTCCGCGGTTCAGGCGGGGCAATTGCCGATCCGCCCTGCCGTGGTCGATATCCGGGTCGAGGCGGGGGGGGCGCTGGATCTTTTTCGGCAGCAAATGGTCGATGCCGGCCTGCAGATCAGCCTTCGCATTGACGAGTCCGTGCCCGCATTCGTCCGGATTGACGGGCAAAGATTTCGCCAGTGCCTGACCAACCTTTTGTCCAATGCCGTGAAATATGCCGGCGCGGGCGAAATCGCGATTGCCATCGACCTGCCCGAACCGGGCATCATCACGGTCGATGTCGCGGATACCGGCCCCGGTATCCCCGAAGCGTTGCGTGAAACGATCTTTGAGCCATTTCAGCGGGGCGACAGCCTTGCGATGGGCACGGGGCTCGGCCTGTCGATCAGCCGCACCCTGGCAAGGCGGATGGGGGGCGATCTGGTCTTGATGTCAACCGACACGGGCGCCCGGTTCCATCTGTCCTTTGCCCTGGCCCCGGCCGCGGTCGAAGAAACTGTTGCCGACCAGACCGACATCCTGGTCGATCTTTCGGGCAAGCATTTCCTGGTGGTCGATGACATCGCCACAAATCGCCTGGTCGCCATGACCTATCTGCGCATCATGGGGGCCACCTCAAGCGAAGCATCGGGCGGCCAGGCGGCACTGGACTATTTGTGGACCGAAACCCCCGATGCCGTGCTTTTGGATATGGTCATGCCCGATATGGACGGCCTGACCACGTTCGCCCGCATCCGGGCCCTGACGGGCCGGGTCGGAAAGGTGCCGGTCATTGCCATGACGGCCGATGCGGCCGATGACCACCGTCGTGGCTATCTGCATGCCGGGCTGGACAGCTATGTCAGCAAACCCCTGACCCCGGAGGCGCTGGGCGGGGCAATTCGCGCCGTTCTTGGCCGCACCGCTGCCGGAAACGACAATTCGCGGCGCATCTGAACGGGTTTGCCCCGGCATTCGGCAGCACAATTGGCAAAACCAGCCATGGGGACGCCGATGAAGGACTTTGCTGATCTGGATGCAACTGCCGTAGCCGCCCTGGTCGCAAAGGGGCAGATCAGCCCGGAAGCGCTGTTGGATCTGGCGCTGGCGGCGACGGAACGGCTGAACCCCGCCCTGAACGCGGTGGTCCTGATCCAGGAACCGGTGGCGCGTCAGGCCATCGCCAGGGGGCTGACGCCGGGGCCGTTTCGCGGGGTGCCCTTTCTGATCAAGGATCTGGGGTGTGAGGCGATCGACTTCCCCTCGCACAATGGCTCGCGGCTGTTTGCCAATACGCGATACAGCTATGACAGCGCGATTTACGACCGGATACATGCGACAGGTGTGGTCACCTTTGGCCGCACCACCAGCCCCGAAAGCGGCATTGGCGCGGCGACCGAGGCGGCGGTTTACGGCGGGCCAACGCGCAATCCCTGGAACCTGGACCATACATCGGGCGGGTCGTCGGGCGGGGCGGCGGCTGCGGTGGCAGCGGGCATCGTGCCTTTTGCCCACGGCTCGGATGGCGGGGGATCGGTGCGCATTCCAGCCTCGAACTGCGGACTATTCGGCTTCAAGCCGACGCGGGCGCGCCTGCCGGACGGGCCGATGTCGGGCGAGGGGTGGGCGGGCATGTCGATCGACGGCTTTCTGACCAAATCGGTGCGCGACACGGCCAGGATGCTGGATGCCTGCATGGGGCCAGACCTGGGCGCGCCCTATGTCGCCCCGCCCCTGCGCCAAAGCCTTGCCGATGCCATCAGCCGCCCGCCGCGCCGGTTGCGCGTGGCCTTGTGCGACACCACGCTGACCGGTGCGCCCATCCATCCGGAGGTTGCAAAGGCCGTGCGTGCTGCGGGGCGGTTGCTGGAAGGCCTCGGCCATCATGTCGCGCCGGGCCGCCCCGACGCCGATGTGCCCATGATGATGCGGGCCTGGACCGACATCGTGGCTGTGGGCACCGCGCTTTCGATCCGGTGCGGGCTGCGGGGACGCCCGCTGACCCCGGATCTGGTCGAGGGGGTCGGACGCGGCGCCGTGGCCTTGGCCGAGGGCATGTCGCCCTTGCGCTATCTGGAAGCCGTGGGCGAGATTCATGCTTTTGGCCGTCAGATGGCCCGCTATTTTGACCAGGGCCCGGATATTCTGCTGTCGGCCACCTTGGCAGAGCCCCCCGCCAAGGTCGGCCGCTTTGCCCATGACACCGAGGATTTTCTGGCCTACCGCATCGGCCCGCAGGGAATTTTCGACTATTCGCCGTTCTGCGCCATCTTCAATGCCTCGGGCCAGCCGGCCGCCTCGGCTCCCTTGGCCATGTCGGCAGACGGGCTGCCCATCGGCATCCATCTGGCGGCACCCTATGGGCAAGACGACGATCTGATCGCCCTTTGCGCCGAACTGGAGCGCGCGCAACCCTGGATTGGCCGCAAACTGCCGGACCGGCTTGCAAATTAGCTTTTCCCTGATTTCTGCATAGAGATTTCCTTTGCAGATATGATCAAAGGTCGTGTTACATGGGCACGGTCTGGCGGGCAGCGCGGCTGGACTTTTGGGGGAGTGTAACACTTGAGCGAAATCCTGGCCGTAGAAGCGCGGAACGCCGTCAAGCAATTCGGGACCGGGGTTGCGGCGGTCAGGGCGCTGGACGATGTGTCCATCGCCATCAGGAAGGGCGAGTTCTTTACGCTGCTGGGACCGTCGGGTTGCGGCAAGACGACCCTGCTGCGCCTGATCGCGGGATTCGAGATGCCGACCGATGGCACGATCCTGCTGGAAGGTCAGGACATCACCTATCTGCCGCCCAACAAGCGCCCGGTGAACACGGTCTTTCAAAGCTATGCGCTCTTTCCCCATCTGACGGTCGCCGAAAACATCGGCTTTGGCCTGCAAATGCTGGGCAAATCCAATGCCGAGGTCACGGCGCGCACCGCCGAGATGCTGGCTTTGGTCAAGATGGAGGCGATGGCCAAACGCAAGACCGCGCAATTGTCGGGCGGCCAGCAACAGCGCGTGGCTTTGGCCCGTGCGCTGGCGCCGCAGCCCAAGGTGCTGCTTTTGGACGAGCCGCTGTCGGCGCTGGATTACAAGCTGCGCAAGGATATGCAGATCGAACTGAAGCGGTTGCAGACCGAAACCGGCATCACCTTCATCTTCGTGACGCATGATCAGGAAGAAGCGTTGACGATGTCGGACCGGATCGGCGTCATGTCGGCGGGCAAGTTGCAGCAAGTGGGCAGCCCGCGCGAGATCTATGCACGCCCGGTGAACCGCTTTGTCGCCAGTTTCATTGGCGATACGAATTTCATGGCCGGCAAACGCGAGGCAGGCGGCGTCCGGCTGGTCACCGGCGATTTGCTTGATGTTGCAGGCGTCGGGCCGGTTGGACAAAGCGTGACCTTGACCATTCGCCCCGAACAGCTGCGCATCGAGCCGGCGGATGCCCCCGGCGCCTTGACCGGGACCATCACCAATCTGGTCTATTTCGGCACCGACACCCATTGCCACGTGACGACAGCCGACGGGTCGGAAATCATGGCGCGGCTGCAAAGTTCGGCCTCGGGCGAGGTCGGGCTGGCGATCGGACAAAGGGTGGGCCTGCGCTTTCTACCTGGGGCAGCCCAGGTTCTGGAGGATTAGGCATGAGCGCCGCCGAAGCCGACCAGGACCGCGCAAAGATCCAAAGAGCCTGGCTCTTGTCAGCCCCCGCATTGCTGATCCTGGCCCTGGCCGCTGTCGGGCCCTTGATCATCGTCGTGGTCTATTCCTTTCTGCCGCCGGGCAAGTACGGCAATGTGGACTGGGGGTTCTCGACCGATGCGTGGCGCGGCATCCTCTATACCAAGGACATCTTCGACGGCACCTATGTGTTGGCAGACGCCCATCTGTCGATCTTCTGGCGGTCGGTCAAACTGTCGTTGCTGACCACCATTTTCACCTTTCTTGTCGGCTTCCCCACCGCCTGGTTCATCGCCACCAGGCCGCCCAATGCGCGGGCGATGTGGCTTTTCCTGATCACCATTCCGTTCTGGACCAACCTTCTGATCCGCACCTTTGCCATCAACGAGATCATTCGGGCCGAGGGGCTGCTCAGCACCGCGCTGATCTGGCTGGGGGTCATCGAGCGGCCGCTGGAGCTGATCTATACCGATGGCGCGGTCTTTGTCGGCATGACCTATGTCTATCTGCCCTTGATGGTGCTGCCGCTTTTCGCCTCGATCGACCGGTTCGACATGCGGCTGCTGGAGGCGGGCTATGACCTTTACGCCAACCGCTGGCAGGTGTTGCGGCGGATCATCGCGCCCATCGTCAAGCCCGGCATCATCGCGGGGTCGATCCTGGTCTTTGTGCCCTCGCTTGGGGCCTATGTCACGCCGCGCATCCTGGGTGGTGGCAAGAACATGATGATCGGCAATTTCATCGAATTGCAGTTCGGGCAGGGCCGCAACTGGCCGCTGGGCGCGTCCCTGTCGGTTACGCTGCTGATCATCGTGACGGCGGCGCTGCTGGTCTATGTGCGCTTTGCCAACCGGGATGACAGCAATGCGCGATAATAGCTTTTCGATCAGCCGACTGCCCGGCTTCGACACGGTGGCGGTGCTGGTCTTTGTGGCGCTGTATCTGCCGATCATGGTCTTGGTATTCTTTTCCTTCAACGGCGGAAAATCCATTTCCGACTGGGGCGGCTTTTCACTGCACTGGTACAGCGTGGCCTGGGAAAATGACGATGTGAAGGACGCCACGGTGCGTTCGCTTTATCTGGCGTTTTCGGCTGCCGTGATCTCGACCATCGTGGCCACGCTGGCGGCGCTGGGCACGACACGCAGGCGGGCCTTCAAGGGGCAGACCTTCATCTATGTGATGATCAACCAGCCGCTGATGGTGCCCGAGATCGTGACGGCGGTGGCGCTTTTGATCTTTTTCGCCGCCATCAAACAGGCCACGGGTTATCAGGGCATGGGCTATCTGATTGCGGCCCATGCGGCCTTTTGCATCCCCTTTGCCTATCTGCCGATCCGCGCAAGGTTGGAGGGGATGGACCTGACGCTGGAAACCGCAGCCGCCGATCTTTACGCCAGCGACTGGCAGGCATTCCGCTATGTCACGATGCCTTTGCTTTTGCCGGGGATCTTTGCCGGGATGATGCTGGCCTTTGTCACCTCGCTGGATGATGTGGTGATCACGGTCTTTGTGAAATCTGCGGGACAGGATACGCTGCCCACCTATATGTTGGGCCAGATCCGCCGCCAGGTGACCCCCGAGATCAATGCGATATCGACCGCGCTGCTGGCGCTGACAGTTCTGTTGTTGACCCTGTTCTTCGTGATGACGCGCAAGAAAGACTGAAAACCAAAAACACCGACCGGGAGAGCGAAATGAAAAGACTTCTATCCACCGTGGCCCTGCTTCTTGCTTCGGCCAGCATGGCCCAGGCCGCGGGCGAATTGCAGCTGTACAACTGGGGCGACTATACCAACCCCGAACTGATCAAGAAGTTCGAGGCCGAGACCGGAATCAAGGTCACCATCACCGATTACGACAGCAACGACACCGCGCTGGCCAAGGTCGAGGCGGGTGCGTCGGGGTTCGATCTGGTGGTGCCCTCGGCCAACTTCGTGCCGATCTATATCGAGAAGGGCCTGGTTCAGGAACTGGACCTGTCCAAGATCCCGCATCATGGCAATATTGCCCCGGAATGGATGGATGTGACCTATGATCCGGGTCGCCACTATTCGATGCCCTGGCAATGGGGCACCACCGGCATGGCGGTGAACCAGACGGTCTATTCGGGCGACATCAACACCTCGGCCATCTTCCTTGACCCGCCGCCCGAACTGGTCGGCAAGGTCAATGTGACGCCGGAAACCAATGACGTGCTGGCGCTGACCACGATGTATCTGGGTGGCGAGCCCTGCTCGGAGGATGCCGAGCTGATGAAAAAGGTTCGCGACAAGCTTTTGGAAGCCAAGCCGAAATGGGTGTCGATGGACTATGGTATGACCGAGAAGATGGCCGGCAATGATGTCATGGCCTCGGTCTACTGGAACGGCGCCATCTTCCGCGCCCGCCTGGCCAACCCGGATGTGAAATACGGCTATCCCAAGGAAGGTTTCATCCTGTGGATGGACCAGGTGATGCTGCTCAAGGACGCCAAGAACGTCGAGGAGGCCTACAAGTTCCTTGATTTCATCGCGCTGCCTGAAAACGCTGCCCTGATCTCGGCCTTTGCGCGGTATGCCAACGGGATCAGCGGATCGGACGAATTCATGCCCTCCGACATGAAGGACGCGCCGGAGATCGTCATTCCGGCCGAGTTCAAGGACAAGGGCCATTTCCTGATGACCTGCACCGGCAAGTCGCAGGAGTACATCACCGCGATCTGGACCGAACTGCAGAAGTGACTTGCGCCGCCCTGTGCGGGCGTCGCGATGCGGGGGGGCTAGCCCCCACAAGCCTCAATGGTCCAAGGACCATTGAGGCCTACCCCCCCAGGATATTTATGGACCGATGAAAGGGGCCAGGATGCGCCTGTCGGACATGTCGGCATCAAGGCTGGCCCGGCTGATCGCCGCCCGCAAGGCCGCCCCGTCAGAGATCATGGCGGATCATTTGGACCGCATTGCCGGGGTGAACCCTTTGGTCAATGCGGTTGTGTCATTGCGCGACCGCGATGTGCTGATGGCCGAGGCGCGGCTGGCCGATGATGCGCCTGCCCGTGGTTGGCTGCACGGGCTGCCATTGGCCGTCAAGGATCTGATGGCGACCAAGGGGCTGCGGACCACATGGGGATCGCCCCTGTTTGCCCAACACGTGCCGGACAAGGATGATCTGCTGGTCGCCCGGATGCGGGCGGCGGGTTCCATCATCATTGGCAAGACCAATACGCCGGAATGGGGCCATGGCTCGCACACGTTCAATAAGGTCCACGGCGTGACGCGCAACCCCTATGATCCAAGCCGCACGGCGGGCGGGTCTTCGGGCGGGGCGGCGGCGGCGCTGGCCGCGCGGATGGTGCCGGTGGCGGATGGGTCCGACATGATGGGCAGCCTGCGCAACCCGGCCGCCTTTTGCAATGTCTATGGCTTTCGGCCCAGCTGGGGTCTGGTGCCGGGCGATGCCGAGGGTGACACGCATCTGGCCACCCTGGCCACCGAAGGGCCGATGGCGCGCACGGTGGAAGATGTGGCGCGGCTTTTGCAGGTGCAGGCCGGGCCAAATCCCGAAGTGCCCTTTGACCGTCCGAACGAGGATTTCGCGGGCCAGCTGGACTGCGACATGCGCGGCAAGCGCCTGGCCTGGGCCGGCGATTGGGGCGGGGCTTACCCGATGGAGCTCGGCATTCTGGATCTGTGCCGGACGGGCCTGCGGGTGTTCGAAGACATGGGTGCCGTGGTCGAGGACATCCCCCCGCCCTTTCCGGCCGAGAAGATCTGGCACGCCTGGGTCACCTTGCGGGCCATGTTGAATGCCAACGCGATGCGCGACCGCTATGACGACCCGGTCAAACGCGCCCTGATCAAACCCGAGACGATCTGGGAGATCGAACAGGGGCTGGGGCTGACGGCGCAAGCCGTCCATGCCGCCAGCGTGATCCGGTCGCGCTATTACGCCCATATGGCGCGGCTGTTCCAGACCTATGACGCCGTGGTGCTGCCGGTGGCGCAGGTCTGGCCTTTTCCGGTCGAATTGCGCTGGCCGCAGGCGATCGGCGGTGTCGCGATGGACACCTATCACCGCTGGATGGAAGTGGTGATCCCGGTCAGTCTGATCGGCCTGCCCGCATTGTCGCTGCCCCTGGGCTTTGGCGCGGCGGGGTTGCCGATGGGGATGCAGCTGGCGGGCCCGGTCGGATCGGACGCCAGGGTTCTGGCCATGGGGCAGCAATACCACCTTGCCACAGATTGGCCCGGCAAAGCGCCGCCACCGCCGTAACCCTTGCCCGACATCTGCGCCACGACTATGGGTCGGGCATGGTTTACCGTCTGATCCTGGCCCTGCTGTGGCCCTTTGTGCTGCTTGCCCGTCTGATCGGGGGCGAAAGCCTGGCCGATCTGGCCGAGCGACTGGGTCTGGCCAAGGGCGGGGCAGGGCCGGTTCTGTGGCTGCATGGCGCATCGAATGGTGAGTTGACCTCGGCCCGCTGGCTGGTGGCGCAGCTGGTCGAGGCGCGGCCCGGCCTGCAGGTACTGGTCACCAGCAACACCCGCACGGCACGGGACATGGTGCAGGGCTGGCAGATGCCAGGTGTGACGGCGGCGCTGGCCCCGCTGGACACGCGCTTTGCCGTCCGCGCCTTTCTGCGCCGCCGCCAGCCCGTGGCGCTGTGGTCGCTGGAGGCCGAGCTTTGGCCCAACCGCCTTGCGATTTGCGCGGCCCGGGGTCTGCCTATCCTGATGCTGGGTGCGCGGATGTCACAACGCGCGTTCCGTTCCTGGGGGCATCTGGGCGGGGTGGCGCGGGCGGCCTTGTCGGCTGTGCGCCATGCCTCGGCGCAGGATCCGGCCTCACGGGCGCGATTGATCGCGCTTGGCTTGCCCGAAGCGGTGCTTGGTCCGGATTTCGACCTGAAGGCCGAGGCCGTGGCGCGGCTGCCCCTGCCACGGGAATTGCCCCGCACGCAGCGCGCGGGATGGCTTTTGGCCGCCTCGACCCATGAGGGCGAGGAGGAGGGGATCGTCACGGCCTTTCTGGCCTCGGGGATGACGCATCTGATCCTGGCACCGCGCCATCCCAGCCGGGGCGATGCCATCGCCGCGCTGCTGACCCGGCGCGGCCTGGACTATCAGCGCCGCAGCCAGGGCGGTCAGCCGGGGGCAGCCAGGATCCTGCTGGCCGACACTTTGGGCGAGATGGAGGCCTGGTACGCGCGCTGCGGCATCTGCCTGATCGGCGGCACTTTGGTCGACAAGGGTGGCCATACGCCGTTTGAGCCCGCCCGCCATGGCTGCGCCTTGCTGCATGGCCCCAGCCTGTGGAACTTTGCCGCACCCTTTGCGGCGCTGGATGCGGGCGGCGCTGCCTTGACCGTGACGGCGCAGGATCTGGGGGCAATTCTGGGCGCGTTGGACGGGTCAGCCCAGGACCGGATGGCCAAGGCTGCCATGGCGATCTTGCAGGCAAAGGGCGACAGCGTGGCCTATTTTCACGATATTCTCATCCATTCGGGGCTTTAGCGGCGGGTATCGCGCTTGCTTTGCGGGCCAGTTGTGCCATTATTGACCCAGGATCAAATCCCGCGAGAGACGGGTCAGAACCAGAGCAGGCAAGATCGGTATGAACGCATCCAATCCCGCCCCGGCGCAGGGGAAAAACGTCATTGCCGCGCAGGTGGCGGCGCTGTGTTGGCGCATGCATGAGGCCATCCTGGAAGTGCTGCTGATCACATCGCGCGAGACCGGGCGCTGGGTCATCCCCAAGGGCTGGCCCATCGGCGGGCTGAGCGCCCCTGAAGCCGCAGCACGCGAAGCCTGGGAAGAGGCGGGGGTGCGCGGCCGCGTGCAGGACCAGCCATTGGGCGAATATCTTTATGACAAGGTGTTGGGCCCCACCAAGGCCAAGCGGTGTGCCGTCGCGGTCTTTGGCATGGAGGTGGATGCGCTGAACGACCGCTTCCCCGAGGAGGCGCAGCGTCAGCGGACCTGGTTTTCGGCCGGCGAAGCGGCTGCCCTGGTAGCCGAGCCCGATTTGCAGCTGCTGTTTCGCGCCATTGCCGAACACCCGGATCTTTTGACCCGCGCGAAACACGCACCGCCCGCTTGACTTCTTGTTCAATCTCTTGAGTTAACTTGGCTGGGTAGAACGCCCGCCAGACCGAGATCGCAGATGATCCGTTATTCCCTGACCTGCAAATCCGACCATGCCTTTGACAGCTGGTTCCAATCTGCCAAGGCCTTTGACGGGCTTCTGGCGGCGGGTCATGTCACCTGCCCGGTCTGCGGCGACGGCGGGGTGGGCAAGTCCTTGATGGCCCCGATGGTGCGGCCGGGCCGCAGCACAGCGTCGCCTTCCCTGCGCGATCCGGGCACCGAACAGGAAACCGCTTTGGCCGCCCTGCGGGCCGAGGTCGAGGCCAAGTCGCATTATGTCGGGGTGAATTTCGTGGCCGAGGCGCGGGCGATGCACGAGGGCCATTTGCCCGAACGCTCGATCTATGGCGAGGCGCGGCCCGAAGAGGCGATCAAACTTCTGGAAGAGGGCATCCCCGTGGCCCCGCTGCCCTTCATGCCCAGCCGCAAGACGAATTAGCTTACAAGCTGGGGGCTGTGACCCCCAGATGGAGCCTGAAGGACCGTCTGGTGGCGGCTCCAGTGGAGCCGTCATCGGTCCGATTGCCGGAGCCGCATGGCGACGGCAAGGGGCGTAGGTCCTGGAGCAAATGGTTCGAAGGGGGCGCGCCTGCCTGGGGTGGGCGCGGAACGCGCCTGCCCGGGGGCAGGCAGGCGCGTCCCCGATATGCTTTGGCATGTCGGGGACGTGAAGAGGTTAGCAAGGCGGCCAACGCCCCTTGTCCGGCCTCAGATCTGCTTTTCGGGCATCTGCACCCGCAACCCGTCCAGCGCCGGCGACACCTTCAGCTGGCAGGTCAGGCGCGACCGGACCGGATCGGGGTTCCAGGCGAAGTCCAGCATGTCGGCCTCCATCGCGTCCTTCCCCGGCAGGCGGTCCACCCAGGCTGGATCGACATAGACATGGCAGGTCGAACAGGCGCAGGCCCCCCCGCAATCGGCCTCGATGCCGGGCACGCCATTGTCGCGGGCCCCTTCCATGACGGTCAGGCCATTCGCGACCTCGAGCACATGTTCGCGGCCATTGTGTTCGACATAGGTGATCTTCGCCATTCTTCGCCCTCAGCTTTGCCGTTGCGGGCTATCTAACCCAGCTTCGGCCAGCCTGCCACCCCCATGTTGCGCCGCAAGGGTTTGCATGGCAGTCTGACGCGGACCACCGGGAGGGTTGGGGCATGACATTGAAGGTGATTGGCGCCGGATTTGGCCGCACCGGCACGGATTCGATGCGCGAGGCGCTGAACATCCTGGGTTTCGGCCCCTGTCATCACATGTTCGAGGTGATGGCCCATCCCGACCAGCAAGCGGCCTGGCGCGCGATGGTGGCGGGCGGGTCCTGCGACTGGGACAAGCTGTTTGACGGCTATGGGGCCTGCGTCGACTGGCCCTCGGCGCACTATTGGCGCGAATTGATGACGGTTTACCCGCAGGCCAAGGTGATCCTGACCTGGCGCAGCCCGGAAAGCTGGTGGCAAAGCTTTGCCAACACCATGCTGAAGGCTTTCGACCCCAGCGGCGACCCGGCCTCGCTGGGCCGCGCCTTGATCGGCGCTCGGGTTTTTGGCGGCCGGGCCACGGACCGTGACCATGCGATTGCGGTCTATGAGGCCCATGTCGCGGCGGTCATGGCCGAAGTGCCGCCGGGGCGGCTTTTGGTGCACAGGCTGGGGGATGGCTGGCCGTCGCTGTGCGCGCATCTTGGCGTTCTGGTGCCGGACCAACCCTATCCCACCGCCAACGCCGCCGACGGGTTTCAAGATCG
>JAYSWK010000627.1:0-6649 GCA_043718085.1 Rhodobacterales bacterium | reverse complement strand
CTTGTTTCTGCACGCGCGGGCACTACCGATGACCTTGAAAAGTTCGTTAGAGAATTGCCGCGCGGCACTCTTGCCATCCCTTTTCAATGGTTCGAAAGGGACGGGTTGTTGGGATGGGAAAAGGTGATCTTGATTTTCGGCTATGCAGACAATCAGTCCGTCTGTGAAGCAATGCTAGTCATCGCGGCAAAAGATAGCCCTGATCAAAACTTTCGATGCTCAGCCGCAAATTAGGAGAGTATAGTCCATGTCTGCCCTGAACATCAAAAAAGGCTCCACCAGCCATTCGGCCTATGAACTTCGCGACCCGAACGGCGAGTTGATCGAAAGCCATACGCTTGCCGTGGTGGTCGCCAACGAAAGCGGCGTGCTGGCGCGGGTCATCGGCCTGTTCTCGGGGCGCGGCTACAATATCGAAAGCCTGACCGTCGCCGAAACCGACCATGCCAGCCACCTTTCCCGCATCACCGTGGTCACCAGCGGCACCCCAGCGGTCATCACCCAGATCAAGGCCCAACTGGAACGCATGGTCCCCGTCCACGAGGTCCACGACCTGACAACCGAAGGCCCGTCAGTCCAGCGCGAACTGGCCCTTTTCAAGGTCGCAGGCCGCGGCGAGGCCCGCATCGAAGCCCTGCGTCTGGCCGAAATCTTTCGCGCCAATGTGGTCGATTCAACCCTTGAAAGCTTTGTGTTCGAAATGACCGGCACGCCCGAAAAGATCGACGCGTTCGCCGATCTGATGCGCCCGCTTGGCTTGCGCGAGATTGCCCGCACCGGAGTTGCCGCTTTGTCCCGCGGGGCGTGACCCCAACCCGTCCACAATGGGGGAAGGCAGCAGTCTTCCCCTTTGATCGCTAGCAGACCAACACTTACCGCCCCTGAAACCGCGCCGGGCGCTTTTCCAGAAAAGCCGCAACCCCTTCGCGGAAATCCGCGCTGGCCCCGCATTCCCTTTGCAACTTTGCCTCCAGCGCCAGTTGCCCTGCAAAATCATTGCTGAAACTGGCCCGCAGCGCCTGCTTGACACCAAGGTAAGCCAGCGCCGGACCCTGGGCCAAAGCCATGGCCCTGCCACGCCAATGGGCCGCAAAGCCCGCATCGGGCACCGCTTCCCAGATCATGCCCCAATCCGCCGCCTGACGCGCGCTGACCTTTTCGGCGAACAGCATCGCCCCCATGGCGCGCGCCATCCCGATCTGGCGCGGCAGCCAGTATGACCCGCCGGCATCGGGCACCAGGCCGATGCGGGTAAAGGCCTGAATGAAGCTGGCACTTTCCGCGGCAATCACCACATCACACGCCAGCGCCAGCCCTGCCCCCGCCCCGGCGGCTGCACCATTGACAGCCGCAATCACCGGCAACGGGCTTGACGCCAGGGCCGTCAGCAGGGGTTCGTATTCGTCCCGCAGCACCGCCTCCAGATCGACCGAGCCAATATCGACATCGCCCAAGTCCTGCCCGGAACAAAACGCCCGCCCAGCCCCGGTAACCACCAGAACCCGCGCCTCGGCTTCCGCCCGCCTGACCGCCTGCAACATCTCGCGCCGCAGCGCCGAGGACAGGGCATTCATGACCTGCGGTCGGTTCAGCGTGATGACCGCCACATCCTCGGTCATCTCATACAACAGGGTTTCATACGTCATCGCTTGCACCGTCATTCCCGCAGCACCTTGGCCAGTCGCGCCTGATCCTCGGGGCTCAAGGCATCTGGTTCGGCCGCCATCTGACGACGTCGGACCATGGTCAACGCCACAGCCCCGCCCGCCAGCAACATCAAGGGCCCGGCCAGCCACAGCAGCAGATTGGCCCCCGTGGCCCTGGGTTTCAGCAGGACAAACTCGCCATAGCGGTCCACGATGAAATCCATGGCCGCCGTATCGCTGTCCCCGGCCACCAGCCTTTCGCGCAACAAGACGCGCAGGTCATGGGCAAGATCGGCGTCGCTGTCATCAATGTTTTCGTTGCGGCAGACCAGACAGCGCAACTCCTGGCTCAGCGCCCTGGCCCGCGCCTCCATACCGGGATCGGCCAGGATCTCGTCCACCCGCACGGCATAGGCAGCCGGCGACAGAAGCAAAAACAGTAGGACAAGCCACCTCATTGTGCCGCCACCATGGCCTGACGCCGCGCGGCTGCTGCGGCGATGCGGTGACGGCGGTCGGTCAGGCTCAGGAACCCGCCAAAGGCCATCAGCAAAGCCCCGCCCCACAGCCAGTTGGCAAAGGGTTTCAGATAGCTGCGCACCGCCCAGCCGCCGCCGTCCTGCGGATCGCCGATGACCAGGTACAAATCCCCCGTCACACCCTGCCGGATTGCCGCTTCCGTCGTGGCCATCCCGGCAACCGGATAGCTGCGCTTTTCGGGATACATCATCGCCACCTCGGCCCCGTCGCGGGTGACTTTCATCTCGGCGCGCAACGCCGTGTAATTCGGCCCCGGCACCTCGCCGACGCTGACCAGTTGCACCTCATAAGGACCAAGCGCAAAACTTTCCCCGGTTTTCAGCACACGGATGTCTTCGGTCACCCAGGCCGTCATCGCGGCCACGCCAAACATGGTCAGCCCGAATCCGGCATGCGCCAAGGCCCGCCCGAAATCCGACCGCGGCAGACGGGCCAGCCGCGCCATGCGCCCGCCAACATCGCCCCGCCCGGTGCGCTGCCAAAGATCCATGGCCGCCCCCAGCACGACCCAAACCCCCAGGATCAGCCCGACAGGTCCCAGGACCGATCGGCTGGTCTGCATCGCATAAACCAACAAACCCAACGCAACCGCCAGGATCACGGCCGGCAGAAAGGGGCGTGACGCGCGGCCAAGATAGGCCCGTTTCCACGGCAGGACGGCCCCCAACGGCAGCGCCAGGGCCAGAACCACCATGAACGGCGTAAAGGCCGCGTCAAAGAACGGCGCGCCCACGCTCAGCGCCCGACCCATCACGATCTCGGCCACCAGGGGCCAGATCGTGCCGATAAAGACGACAAGGGCCGCCACGGTCAGCAACAGGTTGTTCAAGACCAGCGCGGATTCGCGGCTGACGGTGGAAAACACGCCCTTGGCCTCCAGCGCCCCGGCGCGCAGGGCGAACAGGGTCAGCGCCCCGCCGATAAACACCGCCAATATCGCCAGAATGAACACGCCACGCTCAGGATCGCTGGCAAAGGCGTGGACCGAGGTAATGACCCCCGACCGCACGATGAACGTGCCGATCAGCGAAAAGCCGAAGGCCAGGATCGACAACAGCACCGTCCACGCCTTCAGGCTTTCGCGCTTTTCCACCACAATGGCGCTGTGCAACAAGGCGGTGGCGATCAGCCACGGCATGAACGAGGCGTTCTCGACCGGGTCCCAGAACCAGAACCCGCCCCAGCCCAATTCGTAATAGGCCCACCACGACCCCATGGCGATGCCCACGGTCAGAAACATCCAGGCCGCCAGCGTCCAGGGCCGCACCCAACGCCCCCAGGCCGCATCCACCCGCCCCTCGATCAGGGCCGCCACGGCAAACGAGAACGCCATCGAAAGCCCGACATAGCCCAGATACAGAAACGGCGGGTGAAAGGCCAAGCCGGGGTCCTGCAGCAAAGGGTTCATGTCCTGGCCGTTCATCGGCGGATTGGCCAGCCTCAGGAACGGGTTCGAGGTCCACAGCATGAAGGCCAGAAACGCCGCCCCGATCGAGCCCTGCACCGCCAGGACCCGCGCTTTCAGCACCTCGGGCAAATTGTTGCCAAACCATTGCACACAGGCGCCAAAAAAGGCCAGGCACAGCACCCATAACAGCAGCGACCCCTCGTGATTGCCCCAGACCCCCGCGACCTTGTACAGCATGGGTTTCAGCGTATGCGAATTGCCCACGACAACCGACAGGCTGAAATCATCGGTCACATAGGCATAGGTCAGCGCCGCGAAGGCCACGCCGATCAGCAAGACCTGCGCCACTGCGGCTGGCCCCGCCACCGCCATCAGCACCGCGTCCCCGCGACCTGCCCCGATCATCGGCAGCACCATTTGCAACACTGCCACCACAAAGGCCAGGATCAGCGCGAAATGTCCCAGTTCAACAATCATTCAAAGGGCCTCCACTTTGGCCCGACCATAGCGACAAACACGCGCCGCTCCAATGGGTCGCCGTTCACGGTCCTGTTGCAGCAGGTCCGCTCGGCGCCTCAGCGTTTGCCCGCCTTGCGCGTGGACAGCAAAAGATTGGTCTCGGAATGGACCACACCTTCGATGTCGCGGATGCGGTTGATGACCTCGTCCAGCTCCAACAACGACTGCGCCCCAAGCTCTGCGATCAGTGACCACGCCCCATTGGTCGAATGCACCGCCTGAACCGCAGGTATCCCGGTCAGCCGGGACAGGATCTTGGCCGAATTGCGCCCCTCGACCCGGATCAACATCATGCCGCGCACCGGGGCTGCCGTAATGTCAGACCTTGTCAGGACCGTATAGCCCGCAATTTCGCCCGCCAGCGTCATCCGCTCCATCCGGCTGCGCACCGTGGCCCGGCTGATCCCCAATCGGTCCGCCAATTCGGACAGGGACGCCCGCCCATCCCGGCGCAATTCCGACAAAAGGCGCTGGTCAACATCATCCATCATGTAAGGTCGTCCCGCCATTTAGCGCAATACTTTGCACCTTTTGACAATAACTGGACTGGATTTCTGCGCAAGACGGAAAGAAACTTGGCGAAAAGGAGTGATCATGCCCAAAGTCATCTTGATTGGCGCCCCGATAGACGAGGGCCAGCGACGCGCCGGATGCATCATGGGGCCAGCCGCTTACCGCGTGGCGGGTATCGCCGGGGCCGTGCGCGAACTTGGCCACCCTGTCAGCGATTGGGGCGATGTGACCCTCCCGCCCCTGACCGACGCCACCTGCCCCAATCCCGCCGTGCATTCCCTGCCCCAGGTTCTGGGCTGGACCCAAACCCTGTGTGACAAGGTCGATGACGCCTTGTCCGAAGGGGCGATGCCCGTGATCCTGGGGGGCGATCACTCCCTGGCCTTGGGCACGGTTGCCGGGGCCGCCACCTTTGCCGCGCGGCAGGATCGCCCGCTTTTCCTGCTGTGGCTTGATGCGCACAGCGATTTTCACACCCCCCTGACCACCACGTCGGGCAACCTGCACGGCACACCCGTCGCCTATATCGCCGGGCGCGATGGCTTTGACGCCTTCCCGCCCTTCCCCAAGGTGATCCCGGCCGAACGTATCTGCCTTTACGGCATCCGTTCGGTCGATCCGGCCGAACACGCCGCCCTGTTGCGCCATGACCTTGCGATCAACGACATGCGCGTGCTGGACGAACGCGGCATCGTGGCCCCGTTGCGCGAATTTCTCGATGCGGTCCGCGCCGCACAGGGCATGCTGCATGTCTCGCTGGATGTCGATTTTCTGGATCCCGCCATTGCCCCTGCGGTCGGCACCACGGTCCCCGGTGGCACGACCTTCCGCGAGGCGCATCTGGTGATGGAACTTCTGCACGAAAGCGGTCTGGTGACCTCGCTTGACCTCGTGGAACTCAACCCTTTCCTCGACGACCGCGGCAAGACCGCCAAGCTGATGGTTGACCTCGTGGGCTCGCTGATGGGCCGCAAAGTGTTCGACCGCCCGACGCGCAGCTATTGATGTCCCCGGCACCCTCTTCGCTGGCCTTTGTGCCGTTCGTGTCAGTGCAGCACATGATGCAACTTGTGCATCATGTCGGCATCGAACCCATATTGACCCAGATGGCGGCCGAGATCGAAGCCGATTTCCGCCGCTGGCCCGCCTTTGACAAGACCCCGCGCGAGGCGTCGCATTCCGACGTGGGCGTGATCTAGCTTATGCCAACCTCGGACGGCGAAACCTATGGCTTCAAATATGTGAACGGCCACCCGTCCAACATGAAAAAAGGCCTGCAAACGGTTACAGCCTTTGGCCTTTTGGCTGATGTGGCAACGGGTTATCCGGTGCTTTTGTCTGAAATGACCCTGCTGACGGCGCTGCGCACAGCCGCCACCTCGGCAATGGCCGCCAAATATCTTGCCCCCCAGGACGCCCGCACCATGGCCCTGATCGGCAATGGCGCACAGGCCGAATTTCAGGCCCTGGCCTTCAAGGCGATCAATGGTCTGGCCGAGGTCCGCCTTTACGACATCGACCCCGCCGCCACCGCCAAATGCGCCCGAAATCTCGCAGGCTCCGGCCTTGCCGTCGTGCCCTGCGCCACGGCGGAAGAGGCCATTCTTGGCGCCCAGATCATCACCACGGTCACGGCAGACAAACAATATGCCACGATTCTGACCGACAATATGGTCGGGTCCGGCGTCCACATCAACGGTGTCGGCGGCGATTGCCCCGGCAAGACCGAACTGCACCGCGACATCCTTTTGCGTGCGTCGATCTTTGTCGAATACCCGCCCCAAACCCGGATCGAAGGCGAGATCCAGCAGCTTGCCCCCGATCACCCGGTGACCGAACTTTGGCAAGTGATGACCGGCAAGGCCGCCGGGCGTCGCACCGCACGCGAAGTGACGCTCTTCGACTCGGTCGGCTTCGCGATCGAGGACTTTGCCGCCCTGCGTTACATCCGTTCCAAGCTCCAAGAAACCGGCCTGTTCACCGGACTGGACATGATCGCCGACCCCGATGACCCGCGTGATCT
>JAYSWK010000626.1:0-6652 GCA_043718085.1 Rhodobacterales bacterium | reverse complement strand
TCTTGGGTGCAATGGCCGCAATCGCGCCCGCCTGCGTTTCGTATGAGCCTTGATGCTCAAAGACCATCCGGACCGCACGCGCGCGGACCTCTGGCGAGTAACGATTTGCCATTTTGCTTTTTGTCATAACCATCATCCTTAGTTAAGTTGATGATCTCCGGAAAACCCGGGGCGATTCACAAAATCCTCGGCCAGGTGGTCTGGTCGGGGCACGTCTGGCGTTAGAGCGATGTTCTCCGTTTCCAGCGGTTCTCCCTTTGATCCCACTGCCCAACAGGTCGAAAGCGTGCGATCGATTTTGGATGTTTTCGGTAGCCATGCGGCCCGTCAGCTAGCTCGGGAGCTGCGTCCCCCTCTAGTGGCCTTTCACTGGCATGAAGTCTTCGATATCGCCAACCGATATTCTTTTGAGGGCCGGGTTGCAGCGATCGCACGTTGGCACAGTGGAATAGACTATCAGGCGCGCCGACTGGCCCAACTCCATGATGGTGACTTCCAATACTGGGTCTATTCAAGCACCTTGTGCTGGTCACACCGCCACCTCAACAGCATCGTCCTCCCGCCCGACCACCCATTTTGGACAAGCTTCTTTCCCGCGAACGGATGGCATTGCAATTGCTCGGTCTACGGTTGCCGCAATGAGGCCGGCATTGCGCGGCTTGGTGGCGATCCAACTAAGCAACTTCCCCTAGATTGGGCTACCGTGGACCAGAAAACCGGCCTTCCTGTCGGCATCGGGGCCGGTTTTGGCTCGCAAACACACCCGGATCTTGAGGCAGGTCTCCTCGCCCTATTTCAGGGCCGTCATGAGTGCCACTGCGACCTGCCACCCACTGACTAAGCAGGGCAGATTCGCCGGAATCAGTTCCATGTTTCGCCCACATCTTCGCCAGCTGCTCGGTGACCCTTTCCTACGCCATATCAACATCTTACGCCCAACTTGGAACTGCAATTCCAACTTGGCGCTCAATTTCCATGTTCGGCTAGCCCCGCTGCACGTCGCAACCCGTGCTGTGGGCCAGCAAGCGACCTTTTTACCTTATTTAACGGTGGCTTAAACGCCAGCCTCCGCGACCTCCGCTGAAGTGGGCATGATACCCTTTTCCACGATCAAAGGCCGTCTTTCACCCTTACTGCCAATTTCACGCTCCCCGGCTACCCTTCCAGCCTCGCCCGCTTAACCCCGCGCCTTCATTAGTCTTTTCACTCAATCCCACCTATTTTCGGATATTCCCGCTTCATTTCAGGATCAGATGTCAGCGCACAGTGAGGTCACGGGCTTTGATTTGATTGGCCGGGTGCGGCACTGTGGCACCATGCGCAACCTTCTGATCCTATGCCTTGCTTCCTTTGGCGCGTCGGCCTCGGCCCAGACGCTTTTCGACAGGGCGCAGGGGAGTTATGGCAGCGCCACGGACCCGGCCACCTCTTGCGCGGCGAACCCGCATGAGATGTCCTTCGAGACCGCCCCGCCCCATCTGAACCTGACCTGGGACAGCCTGAAGGCAGGCCCCCCAGGCGCACCGCGCATCCATGAACGCTATGACATTGAAGGCATGGACGAAACCTCGATCATCCTGCGCGAAGAGGGTGACTTCCGGCCCAAGGCCGATGGGCAGGGCCGGTTCTGGGTGATGCAGTTCACCCAGACGCCACCCGGCTATTGCTGGCGCCGCCCCGACTGGCCACAGGTGCGTTGCGGGGATCAGCAATTGCGCTGTGAGGCATCGGTTTCGTGATCAACGCCGCAGGATGGCAATCGCTGCGATCAAGAGGACGGTGGCGGCGGCAAAGGTGAGGGAAGTTGCAAGGGCGATTTGCGCACGCGTGGCCGTGGCATACGTGATCGGGCCAGTGGCGTGGCCAAAAAGGGCACCCAGCCGAGCGGCACCCAGGATCAGGCCCAGATTGTACGACATGCCCGTAAATCCTGCCAACAATACGCGCTGGTCGGCCGGCGCACCCGCCATGACCTGCGACCAAAAAACGCGCTCAGGGCCGAACCCAAGGCCGTGGCCAGTGCCGAGGCCAGCAAGGTGGTTGCGACTGGTCCGGCATTGGTCCGAAGATCGGTCAAGATTTGCGCTGCCACTGTCTGTCCTTACTCGGGCGAGTCAGCGGCAGGGGTCACCATACGACTTCAAGCCCACTTGAGGTCAATGATGAAATCTATCGATATCAGCACCTTGGCCGCGCGCAGCGGTCTGGCCCCCTCGGCCCTGCGCTATTGCGAGGCGTTGGGGTTAATCACGGCGGAAAGCCGCAGGGGTCTGCGGCGGCAATTCGGGCCGGACGCCGTGCTGCGCCTGTCGCAGGTGGCTTTGGGCAAGCGGGCCGGGTTCAGCCTGCCCGAGATTGCCGGGATGTTGGGGGAGGCTGATACGCCGGATTTGCCAAGGGATGAATTGCGCGCGCGGGCCGCGGATCTTGACTGACAGAACCGCAATCTGACGGCGCTGCGCGACACATTGCGCCATGTCGCGGATTGCCCGGCAGCTTTGCATCTGGAATGCCCGAGCTTTCGGCGTCTGCTGAAAATCGCGGCGCGGCGGGGGCATGGCGGCGAGCCGGCGCGGGCGGCCGCCGAAAACGAGATAGGCATTCGGCGCCTTCCTGCTTCCCATGGTGGCAATGTGACCTTATAGCTCGGACAAAAGCCTTCAGGGGACGGTCATGGCGCATATTATCGTAGTCGGTAACGAAAAGGGCGGATCGGGCAAATCGACCACGTCGATGCATGTGGCCGTGGCGCTGGCCCGGATGGGGTATCGGGTTGGCGCGCTGGATCTGGACCTGCGGCAGAAAAGCTTTGCGCGATACATCGAGAACCGCCGCACCTATCTGGGGCGCATGGGGCTGAACCTGCCCGTCCCGGAATACCGCGACCTGCCGGAGGTTGTTGCCGGACAGTTGCAGCCGGGCGAGAACGCCTATGACCATCGCCTGTCCGAAGCGGTGGCGGCGTTGGAGCCGGTGACGGATTTCATCCTGATCGATTGCCCGGGCAGCCATACGCGCCTGAGCCAAGTCGCCCATTCGCTGGCCGATACGCTGATCACGCCGTTGAACGACAGTTTCGTTGACTTTGACCTGTTGGCGCGGGTTGATCACGAGACGGGCCGCGTCAAAGGCCCGTCGATCTATTCCGAAATGGTGTGGAATGCCCGGCAGTTGCGCGCCCAGGCCGGGCTGAAGCCGATCGACTGGATCGTGCTGCGCAACCGGATGGGGCCGCAGCAGATGCACAACAAACGCAAGGTGGGGGCGGCTTTGGAGGATTTGTCCAAGCGCATCGGCTTTCGCGTTGCACCTGGCTTTTCCGAGCGGGTCATATTCCGCGAATTGTTCCCGCGCGGACTGACGGTCATGGACCTGAAGGATACCGGCGTCGATCAGCTGAACATCTCGAACGTCGCAGCCCGGCAGGAGGTTCGCGACCTTATGACCGAGCTGCGGCTTCCAGAGGTACAAGTAACGATCTGAACAGGTTGTGGGCGTTGGCCTGAAGCCGACGCTCGCGCGTGCCGATGCGCTGAAGGCGCAGTTCAAAGGCGTCGGGAAGGTCTGGTTTCTTGGCCGACAGGCCGAACCGTGCCAACAGGGAATAAGCGAATTTCATGCGAGCCTCCAATGGCGTTGCTTGAGGCCAGGATGCAGGTCAAGCGCGGCAGGAAAATGGCGCACCTAGGGTTGTATTGGGATGGACCTGACAAGAAGGAGAACAGTCGGTTTCCAAATTGCCGACAGTTTTCGGGCTGACTTGCGGGTCTGGCAGCGACATGGCACGAGGGTGCAAAGGCCGGATCGCCTTGCCGGAATGCGGGGCGTTGGTGCATCGGTGCCAGGGCCGTGGGGGAAGAAAATGCCGAATTTGCTGTATGATGCGCTGTTTTCCGGCCTGCAGCGGCGCGAGGGCACCCTGCTGCATCTGGGCGATGGCCGGGTGCTGTCGGGCCGCGCGTTTCACGCGCTGCTGGCCCGCGCCGCTTTGGCACTGCGTCAGGCGGGGGTGGTCAAGGGTGACCGCATTGCTGCCCAAATTGCCAAATCACCCGAGGCGCTGGCGCTTTATGGTGCGGCGGTGGGGCTCGGCGCGGTATTCCTGCCGTTGAACACGGCCTACACAGCCAGCGAGATTGATTATTTTCTGGGAAATGCCAGCCCGAGGCTGTTTCTGTGCGATCCCGGCAAGGCCGAGGCCATGGCCCCGGTCGCTGCGCGCAATGGCGCGGCTTTGATGAGCCTGGACGGGTTCGGTGCCGGCAGCTTTGCCCAGTCAATGGCCACGCAGGATGGCGCGGAATTTGCCGCGACGGCCTGCGGGCCAGATGATCTGGCGGCGATACTTTACACCTCGGGCACGACGGGTCGGTCCAAGGGCGCGATGCTGAGCCATGGCAACCTTTTGTCGAACGCGGCGGTGCTGGCCGATTTGTGGCGGTTCACCGACAGGGATGTGCTGCTGCACGCCTTGCCGATCTTTCACACCCATGGGTTGTTCGTGGCCTCGAACGTGGCGCTTTTGTCGGGGGCGCAGATGATCTTTCTGGCGGGCTTCGATCTGGACAGGGTGCTGGGGATGATGCCGCAAGCCACCACGATGATGGGGGTGCCGACCTTTTACACGCGCTTGCTTGGCGATACCCGCCTTGATGCGGCACTGGCAGGGCATATGCGGCTTTTCATCTCGGGCTCGGCACCCCTGTTGCCTGAAACCCATCGCGACTTTGAGGCACGCACCGGGCTCCGGATCCTGGAACGTTACGGCATGACCGAAACCAACATGAATACATCGAACCCCTATGCGGGCGAGCGGCGGGCCGGGACGGTGGGCTTTGCGCTGCCGGGCGTGGAATTGCGGATCATGGCGGGCGGGCGTGATGTGGCGCGGGGCGAGGTTGGCGTGATCGAGGTGCGGGGGCCCAATGTGTTCAAGGGTTATTGGCAGATGCCCGAGAAGACCGCCGAGGAGTTGCGCGCCGATGGCTGGTTCATCACGGGCGATCTGGGGCAAGTGGACAACAACGGCTATGTGCAGATCGTGGGCCGCGCCAAGGATCTGATCATCACAGGGGGCTACAACGTTTACCCCAAAGAGGTCGAACTTTTGCTGGATGCCGTGCCGGGGGTCGAGGAAAGCGCCGTCGTGGGCCTGCCGCATCCGGACTTTGGCGAGGCGGTCTTTGCGGTTCTGGTGGCCAATAAGGGGGCAAAGGTCACGGCCGAGGATGCCCTGCGCGTGATTGCGGGCGACTTGGCGCGCTTCAAGCAACCCAAGGCAGCGGTGGTGGTCGATGCATTGCCGCGCAACACGATGGGCAAGGTGCAAAAGAATGCGCTGCGCCAGACCTATGGCACCTGGTTCACGGCGGGCTAACGCCCCTCGGCCCAATCGGCAGCCTGCATTTCGGTCAGACGGCTGGCGGTGCGGGCAAATTCGAAACTGCCGTCGCCTTCGAGATAGAGGCGATCCGGCGCAGCGGCGGCCGAACAGATCAGGCGCACGCGTGCCTCGTAAAGCGCATCGATCAGGGTCACGAAACGCTTGGCCTCGTTGTAATTGCTGGCGGAAAGCTGGGGGATATCTTCCAGGATCACGACGCGCGCCGTGGCGGCGATGGCCAGAAAATCGGCAGGTCCCAAAGGCTTGGCGCAAAGCTCCCAAAACCCGGCCCGCAGCACGCCATTGGCAAAGCGCGGCAAATCGAGGTTGCGCCCGTTGACTGGCAGGGTCAGAACCTCGCCGCGCGCATTGCCGGTCAGGTCGCGCCAGATGTGTTCGATCTGGTCCTTGGCGGCCCCTGCGGGATGGAAATAGACCTGAGCCCCGGCCAGGCGGTGCTGGCGATAGTCATTGGGGCTTTCCAGCTCTGAAACTTCCAGCCGGTCGCGCAAAAGGGCGATGAAGGGCACAAACAGGCCGCGGTTCAGGCCGTTCTTGTAAAGCTCCTCTGGCGGGCGGTTGGAGGTGACGACCAGGACAACGCCGCCGGCGAGCAGCTTTTCAAAGAGCCGCCCGACGATCATGGCATCGGTGATGTCGGTGATCTGCATCTCGTCAAAAGCCAGCAGGCGCAGATCCCGGATGACAGTGTCGGCAAAGGGCGCAAGCGGGTCCTCCACGCCGTCTTGACGGGCAAGGTGCATGGCGCGGTGCGCCTCCTGCAGGAAGGCGTGAAAGTGGGCGCGGCGTTTTTGCGTGATGGTGGTGGCGTCGGTGAACAGGTCCATCAGCATCGACTTGCCACGCCCGACGCCGCCCCACAGGTAAAGACCCTTTGGGGGCGTCAGGGGGCGCGCGAAAAGACCGGCAAACAGGCCGATGCGGCGATTGGCATGGGCCTCGAGCCAGATGCGCAGGGTTTCCAGTTGGGCAGAAATGGCAAGCTGCGCCGGATCGGGCCGCAGGTCCCCTGCGGTGATGCGGCGGTCAAGGATTTCTGCCAAGGTTTCACGCATGCCGTTGGTATAGCCAACTGTCCGTTCATGGGAAAGCCCGGCCCATTTGTCGGCGCTGAACGCATACGGCCTCCGCATTTCTGCGGAGGCCGTATGTTTGTTGTGTATCGTCTATCGAGATTTCCGTTGTTTTCTAGGTTTGGCGGTGACCTACTCTCCCGCGTCTTAAGACGGAGTACCATTGGCGTAGGTG
>JAYSWK010000625.1:0-6653 GCA_043718085.1 Rhodobacterales bacterium | reverse complement strand
GGGCGCTTTTGGGCTGTGGCGCCTATTTCGCCTATGTGACGCACCCTTATCCGATGGCGTCGGATGCCCTGTGCAAGCAGCTTGTGACAGCGGCAGGGGTCTTGATGCTGCCCGGCACCATGTTCATGCCGAAAGGTCAGGGCGGCAGCCAAATCCGCATCGCCTTTGCCAATGTCGGCGCCTCGGGCATTGCCGAACTTTTCCGCCGCCTTTCGACCCTGACCCTTTGACAGGTGATGCTGCGTCAAATCCGTCCCGGGGGCAGTCCGAACGGGCCAGGAACCAATCGGCCACCGGCTGGGAAACCCCCGGCCTCGGCCCTTGCCCTGCCCCTTTATTCTGATATTCAGACCCCCGACCAAAGCAAAGGCCAGGCCCATGAGCGACAGCGACGACATCAAGAAGAAAAAGGCAAATCGCGCCCAGACCTCGATGCTGGTATGGGTCCTGATGGCCATGCTTGTCACCGGTCTTGGCGGCTTTGGTGTCACGAATTTCGGCCGCTCTGTTACGGCAATCGGCGCGGTCGGCGATCAGGAGATCGAGGCCAGCACCTATGCCCGCGCCCTGCGTGGGGCGGTGAACCGCCTGTCACAGCAGTTCGGACAGCCATTGTCGCTGGAACAGGCCAAGGTCTTTGGCGTGGATCAGCAGGTCCTGTCCGGCCTTGTCGCCAATGCGGCCCTGGATAACGAGGCCGCCCGTGTCGGGCTGTCGGCCGGTGATGCGACCCTCGCCGGGCGCGTGGCCAGTCAAAAGGCCTTTCAGGATGTGACCGGCAAATTCAGCGCCACGACCTACACGCAGACGCTGGAACAGGCCGGATTGACCGTCAAGGAATACGAAACCGGCCTGCGCGCCGACATCGCCCGGACGGTCCTGCAGGCGGCCGTTGTGGGTGGCGCGGTTGCTCCGGCGGTGCTGACCGATGCCTTGGTGGCCTATTCCGGCGAGACGCGGGGCTTTACCCTGCTGCAGTTCAGCGAAAGCACCCTGCCCGTCGCCATTCCGGCCCCGACGGAAGATCAGCTGAAAAGCTATTATGACGCCCATCTTGACGCCTTCACCCGGCCCGAGGCCAAGCGTGTTTCCTATGTCGCCCTGTTGCCCGCAGATCTGGCCACCAAACAACCGGTGGACGAGGCCGCGGTGCAGGCGCTTTATGACACGCGCCTGCCCGACTATGTTGTGCCCGAAAAGCGCCTGGTCGAGCGGCTGGTTTACCCATCCGACGCCGATGCCGCCGCAGCCAAAGCCAGGCTGGATGCCGGCGCCAGCTTTGAAACCCTGGTCAAGGACCGCGGTCTGGAACTGGGCGATGTCGATCTGGGCGATGTCACGAAATCCGGACTGGGTGGTGCCGGCGATGCCGTCTTTGCGCTGACCGGTCCGGGTGTTGTGGGGCCCCTGCTCTCGGACCTGGGTCCCGCGCTGTTTCGCATGAACGCCATTCTGCCCGCCCAGGAAACTACCCTGGCCGATGTGCATGACACGCTGGCGCTGGAATTGCAGACCAAGGCCGCCGAGAAGGCCATAGCCGATCAGGCCCCGGCGATTGACGATGCGCTGGCGGGGGGGGCGACGCTGGAAGATCTGGCGCGCGATTATGGCATGGTGCTGGCCACGACCGATTTCGTGACGGGTGCCGATGACAATGATGCGATTGCCGGCGATCAGGCCTTTGCGGCTGCCGCAGACAAGCTGGCCTTGGGGGATTATCCCGAAGCCTTGCAACTGGCCGATGGTGGTCTGGTTGCACTGCGGCTGGACGAGATGGTCCCACCCGCCCCGGTGCCGATGGACAGGATCCATGACAAGGTGGCCGCCGCATGGCAGGGTGCCGAACTGTCCGCAGCCCTGACCGCCCAGGCCAAATCGGCCGAAACCGCGGTCAACTCGGGCGGCGGTCTGGAGGCACAGGGTGCGGTCAATGTGATCGCCCCGGCGATGCGCGATGCCACACCCGACGGCACCACACCGGATGTCATGCAAGCCGTGTTCGCCATGGCCAAGGGTGAGTTGCGCCTGATCGATCTGCCCGGCTTTACCGGCCTTGTGCGACTGGACAGCGTGATCCCGGTTGACCCCGCATCCGAGGCCACCAAGACCACCCGCGATGCCATGACCGCCCAAGCCGAGCAAAGCATGGCGCAGGATGCCTATGAACTTTTCACAGCGGCCATGACAGCGCAGGGCGGGCTGAAGATCGACCAATCCGTGGTCAATGCCGTGCAAGCCCAGTTGCACTGAAGGCAAGGTCTCCATGACGCTGCAACCTTCCTTCGAAGCCTTTGAACGCGACTGGGTGCAGGGCAGGAACGCCCTGGTCTATGCGCGTCTTGCCGCCGATCTGGACACGCCCGTGTCCCTGATGGCCAAGCTGGGCGAAGCGCGCAGCGATACGTTCATGCTGGAATCCGTGACCGGCGGCGAAGTGCGCGGGCGCTATTCCATTGTGGGCATGAAGCCAGACCTCATCTGGCAATGCCGGGGTGTGCGCGCGTCCATCAACCGCGAAGCCCGTTTTGATCCAGCCGCTTTCACCGATCAGCACGGCGCACCGCTGGACAATCTGCGCGCCTTGCTGGCGGAATGCCGCATCGATCTGCCCGAGGGTCTGCCCGCTGTCGCGGCGGGGCTGTTCGGCTATCTGGGTTATGACATGATCCGGCTGGTCGAACACTTGCCCGATGTGAACCCCGATCCCCTGGGTCTGCCCGATGCCATCTTGCTGCGTCCCTCGGTCGTGGCGGTGCTGGACGGCGTGAAGGGCGAGGTCACGATCGTGGCCCCGGTCTGGGCAGCTTCGGGCCTGAGCGCCCGCGCCGCCTATGCCCAGGCGGCCGAGCGGGTGATGGATGCCTTGCGCGATCTGGACCGCACCCCCCCGGCCCAGCGCGATCTTGGCGAGGCGGCCCCGGTCGGCGAGGCTACGTCGAACTTCAGCCATGACGGCTACAAGGCCGCCGTGGAAAAGGCCCGCGACTACATCCGTGCGGGCGACATCTTTCAGGTCGTCCCCTCGCAGCGCTGGACCCAGGATTTCACCCTGCCGCCCTTTGCCTTTTACCGCAGCCTGCGCCGCACCAACCCGTCGCCCTTCATGTTCTTTTTCAACTTCGGCCATTTCCAGGTCATCGGCGCCTCGCCCGAGATCCTGGTGCGCCTGCGCGACGGCCAGGTCACCGTCCGCCCGATCGCCGGAACCCGCAAGCGCGGGGCCACCCCGGAAGAGGACCGCGCGCTGGAAACTGACCTTCTGGCCGATCAAAAGGAACTGGCCGAACACCTGATGCTTTTGGACCTTGGTCGCAATGACGTGGGCCGGGTCGCCCGTGTTGGAACGGTCCATCCGACCGAAAAGTTCCTTGTGGAACGCTATAGCCACGTCATGCACATCGTGTCCAACGTGGTGGGCGAACTGGCCGAGGGCCAGGATGCCTTGTCCGCCCTGCTGGCCGGTATGCCTGCCGGCACCGTCTCGGGCGCGCCCAAGGTGCGGGCAATGGAAATCATCGACGAATTGGAGCCCGAAAAGCGCGGCGTCTATGGCGGCGGGGTCGGCTATTTCGCCTGCAATGGCGAGATGGATTTCTGCATAGCCCTACGCACGGCCGTGCTGAAGGATGAAAAGCTTTACATCCAGGCGGGCGGCGGGGTGGTCTACGACAGCGACCCCGAAGCCGAATATCAGGAAACGGTCAACAAAAGCAAAGCCTTGCGCCGCGCGGCCGAGGATGCCGGAACTTTCACGCGGCGTGCGAATTTTTAGGTCTGCGGCGTGGGCGCAGGGGCCCCGCCATCAGGAATTGCCGTCTTGCGGCTTTCTTCGATCCCAGCCCTGGCCAAGAACATGTTTCCAATACTCCCGGCCATATTCGCCATTGGCATGCGAGAAATCAGTGCTGGGATATTCATCCTGAAAATTCATCAACTTTGCGCCACGCGAAAAGGCGTCGCGTGAAAGGCAGCCTTGCGCACCAATGGTTTCGGGCGGCTGACCGGGATAGTGGAAGTCGCTGTTTTCCTGCACGACCTGCCGAACCCGCTGAAACGCCGCCTCGATCAGCCCTGCAACACCGTCGCCTTGCGCGAAAACCTCGGCCAGCGATGTGGCCAAAGTGCCGCTGACATCCGGGTCGAACAACTTTTCAAACAGCAAAGGTTCGGGTACCAGGATCAGGTCCTTGTGCGCATAGCGCCGCCATGCGGGATCGGGCACAACCTGCTGGGCCAGAAACGTGCAAATCCGCTGAAAGTTCGTCTCGGAAAGGCGACAGGGTCTTTTGCCGGTGACCAGAACCCCATCCACATCGCAATGCGCCAGGATCCGCAAGACGCCGGTCACCCCGGTGCTGCCACCAACCATTAGCACCGTGTCAAAATCCTGCGGATTGACCCGGCCCGTGGGCGTCAGGCGGCTGGACAGGCGCAAGGCATCAGTGTGGTTGTCCTGCCCGGCAAAGCGGTCCATCGGGCCATAGGTGCCCGCCTCGTCCAGCCCGCAAGTGGTGATCTCGCGGTGCCCCATGGCATAGAATTCCACCTCTAGCCCATCAGGCCGGTCTTGCGGGGCCAAAAGGTCCCAGCCCTGACGCAGGGCCACGGTATGAGAGGTTCCGATGACCAGCGTCCTCATCTTTCGGCAAACCCTTCCAGCAAGATGTCCTCGCAGATCAATTCATCATCCGTCTTGGGTTCGCCCCCGCCTTGCCAGGCCGCACCCAGGGCCTGTGCCAGAAAGCCGTTCATCGCGGTGGCCACGCCCTTGGTCGTCACGCCGCGCAAATTTGGTTCGAAAAAGCTGCCGTGGGCCGCCTGGGCCGTGATGATTTCGTAAGACGGAAAATAATCGACATCGGGACAGGTGTCGTACAATTCGGCGCAAGCGGCCCGCAGAATTGCTTTCGAGGCGGCGGTGGCCACTTCCACATGGTTTTGCGTCGCCGTCGCGGTCAGGGGCACGGGCGAGACGGTCAGGATGAACCGCATGGCAGGGTTCATCCGCAAAAGCCGCGCGCGCACGGCCAGAAAATCCTCGACGACCTCGGCCGTTCTGAAATTGACAAAGCTGTGCCGGTCCGGATCGTAACTGCCCGCGATCGTGCCCGGCGCGGTCGGATAGACCGTGGTGCGGCCCTTGTCCATCCAGGCCTCGGTCAGGCCAAAGGTAAAGACAAAGACATTGCAGCGCCAGAACAGATGGGCCACGTTTTTCAAATGCTGCGCCCGATGGGACAGAACCAGTTCTGGCGAGGCCAGGCCCTGCGCCTCGATCCCGGGGCGTTGGGCGTCATAGAACCGACCGCCCCGCTCCCATACCGGTTCGGCCAAGGTGCGCCGATCAAGGGCCTCTTCCAGCAACTGGCGCAACTGGCGCACGGTGTAGATATTGCCGTAGCGCGCCGAATAGACGCCATAACCCATGTCCTGCGCCAGATCCTCGGGCACCACCCAGGACATCTTTTCCATATCCAGCACATCAAAGCCCGCCCTACGCAACGCCCGCCCGACATGCTGGGCAAAGCATGACCCTGCCGTGGCGATGCGCGCCTCTTCCCGGTTTATGGCAACGCGGGGCGAGTAGAAATCACGTACATCCTCGGCCGCGCGCTTGGCGGCGGTCAGGCTCCAAAACGCCTTGTCCGGCAAGTTCTGGTAGGGCGAGGCGCGCATCGTTCAATCCTATCCTACCTGATCATGGTGCTGGGCCGGGGACGGGCAAGGTGGCCCGAACCTACCAGCCAATCACCGTGCCATTGCAGCCGTCACCGGGGCCAGCGTCACCATCGCGGCCCGCCCCTCGACCGTCCATTCCAGGATCGCGGCGACCGTTTCGGGTTTGGTGTCCCCCAGAACGACCACTGAACCTTCCTGTGCGGCCTTGAAGGCCGCCCGGTCCAGATAACGCCGGATCGTCGATTTGTTCTCACCCGCGCCGTCCAACCGGCGAAAGATCACGGCAGCCGGCAATCCTTCGCGCCGCGCGATCTGATCGGCTGCATTCAACCCCCGGTCATAAGTCACAAGACCGCGCCCTTCGCACTTGATCACCGGCAAGACCAGCGTGGCCAATATGCGCTGATCCTGAAAGCCGCCCAGGTCTTGGTCAATGACCGCCACGCTTTCCGGCAGGATCGATGACAGTGTCGCGAATGTCGTTTCCAGATCGCTGGCCTCGGCACCGTCCGGGATGCCATTGGCCAGCGTCAGCACTTCTTGCCCCGCCGCGCGATAGACGGCTGAGGCTTCCTTGGCATCGCTGGCCAGGGGATCCACCACAAAGCTGACCGGGAAGGGCAACTTGGCCAGTTCCTCGCGCGCCATGCCGCCCGCGCCGATATCGCGCAGCAGGATCACGAAAAGCGGCTTGCCCTCGGGTGTAAAGTCACGGGCAAAAAGCTCCACGGGTGGCAGGTCCTGCACCAGGGCCGCATCATCGGCAGGGGCGGTGCCGACCTGAGGCAGCTCGCCCATCTTGACGCCCGGCACGGTCTTGTCCTTGACCGTGGTCGGCAGCTTGTCCGACAAGGGCTTGGCCGAGGGGAGCGTGGGTTGATCATCCTGAACGGTCTGCGCGGGGCTGGGTTTCGGTGCCGTGTCCTGGGCAGGTTCGGCCACAGTGGCGGGCACGGCTTCGCCCACCTCGGGGT
>JAYSWK010000624.1:0-2669 GCA_043718085.1 Rhodobacterales bacterium | reverse complement strand
ATTTGGCGAAAGTACCGTTGATTTCATTGTGGAATTTTGGGTTCCGGGCGTGGATGGCGGCAAGAACAAATATATGAGCCCGGTGATGTTCGCGATCTGGAATGCTCTAAAGGAGGCCGGAATCGAAATGCCCTATCCGCAGCGTGTCGTGCATTTGAAGGCTGCTCCGGGTGGTTGACGCATTGGTCATTGGGTCAGGGCCAGCCGGGTTGATGGCGGCGGAGGAACTGGCGAAAGCGGGCCGCAACGTGCTGATCTGCGAGGCCAAGCCAAGCCCCGCACGCAAGTTCCTGATGGCGGGAAAATCGGGGCTGAACCTGACAAAGGATCAAGATTTTGCTGCCTTTCTAAAGGTTTACGGCGAAGGGCGTCTGGCGTCCATCCTGGGGGACTTTGGCCCGTCGCAGGTGGCAGACTGGTGTCGGGGCCTGGGGATCGAGGTCTTTATCGGCTCCTCCGGGCGCGTGTTTCCCAAGGGGATGAAAGCCTCGCCCTTGCTGCGGGCCTGGTTGGGGCGGCTTGGGGCGGCGGGGGTGGAGCTGCGGACAAAGTGGCGCTGGACTGGGTTTCAGCACGGGGGATTTGCCTTTCAAACCCCGGATTCCATTGAGATTTTGCGCCCGAAAGTGGTGGTTCTGGCGCTTGGCGGGGCAAGCTGGGCGCGGCTGGGGTCGGATGGCGCCTGGGCCCCATGGTTGGCCGAGAAGGGTGTGGAATTACAAGGGTTTGAGCCGGCCAACATGGGATTTTCCGTGGCCTGGTCGCCCCATATGGCCAAGGTCTATGGTCAGGCGGTGAAAGGGGCGGCTCTTTGCGTGGGCAAGCGGCGGGAACTTGGCGAATTTGTGATATCCGCCAAAGGGTTGGAGGGCGGCGGGATCTACGCCGTGTCGCGGGATATGCGGCTGGGCGGTGCCTTGACGCTGGACTTTCTGCCCGAGGTTTCCGAGCACAAACTGCGCGAAAGACTGGCCCGGATGAAACCGGGAGAGACCTTTGCCAACCGATTGAGAAAGCTGGGTTTATCCCCCGTGGCCCAGGCTTTGGCGCTGGAGTTTGGCCGCGGCCTGGACCCGGTGACCGCCACCAAAGCCCTGCCGATCCCGCACCAGGGTCCACGCCCGCTGGACGAAGCCATCTCGGTCGCCGGTGGAGTAAAATTTTCCAGCCTGACCAATGGGTTGGAACTGACCGCCCTGCCCGGCGTCTTTGTCTGCGGCGAGATGCTGGATTGGGAAGCGCCGACGGGTGGATACCTTTTGACCGCCTGTCTTGCCACCGGCCGCTGGGCTGGCAGGGCGGCGAGTGTTAACGGGGTCTGAACGACCTACAAAGCATCTACAAAGGGTCTACAAAGCCTCTACAGCGGCGTAGAGGTTAAGCGGAAATGCCCCGGCGGGAATAGTTGGCAATGTCGGCATCCTACTTCCCGCCCCCCGCCGTCTCTCCACCGCCGCGGGTCAGGTAATAGGCGGCGAGAATCGGGAAGAACGTCGCGAGAAACACCACCATTGCGACGACATTGGTCACCGGGCGCTGGCGAGGCCTCACCAGTTCCTCCAGCATCCAGATCGGCAGGGTCGATTGCTGACCTGCGGTGAAGGTGGTGACGATAACCTCGTCGAAGGACAGGGCAAAGGCCAGCATGCCACCGGCCAGAAGGGCCGAGCCGAGGTTGGGAAGCAGCACATGGCGGAACGTCTGGAAGGCGTTGGCGCCAAGGTCGGCCGAGGCCTCCAGAATGCCGCCGTTCAGCCTTCGAAAGCGGGCGACGGCGTTGTTGTAGACGATGACGATGCAGAAGGTGGCATGACCCAGGATGATGGTCAGGGTCGAATAGGGAATATCCATCATCGAAAAGGCGCTGCGCAGCGAGATGCCGGTGATCACGCCGGGCAGCGCGATGGGCAGGATGATCAGCAGCGACAACTGGTCGCGGCCAAAGAACTTTGCCCCCGCCATGGCAGCAGAGACAAGGGTGCCCAGGATCAGGGCCACGAAAGTTGAAAAGGCGGCGACCTTGAGGCTTAGCAGCAGGGGGGGCCAGATGTCGGGGCGCCCCCAGGCCACGGCGAACCATTTCAGGGTCAGGCCGGGGGGCGGAAAGACGAAAGACCGCTCTTCGGTCGTGAAGGCGTAAAGGAAGATCAGCAGGATCGGCAGGTGCAGGAAGGCCAGTCCCGCAAAGGCCGCGATTTTCAAAAGGGGCGAGGCTTCAGAGCGCATCGAAAGCCCCGGCGCGCTTGGCCAATGTCAGGTAGATCAGCATGATGACGATGGGCACCACGGCGAAGGCGGCGGCGAGGGGGATGTTCCCGGCGGTGCCTTGCAGCTGATAGACGGCCATGCCGATGAAGCTGGCCGAAGTGCCGATGATCTGGGGGATGATGTAATCGCCCAGCGTCAGCGAAAAGGTAAAGATCGAGCCGGCAATGACGCCGGGCATGGCCAGCGGCAGGGTGACGGTCCAGAAGGTCTGGCGCGCCGTCGCCCCAAGGTCGGCCGACGCTTCCAGCATCGAACCCGGCACCCGTTCCAGCGCCGCCTGCATCGGCAGGATCATGTAGGGTAGCCAGACATAGGTGAAGGTCAGGAAGGTGCCGATGAAAGAGGTGGACAGCGAATTGCCACCCACGCCGGGCAGGGACAAGGCGGCAGTCACGATCCAG